>JBCCOR010000260.1:0-7001 GCA_039025295.1 Acidobacteriota bacterium | reverse complement strand
GCGTTGTCGTCGAACCACGCGTAGTTGCCGAGCGAGGCGGTGGTCGGCGGCAGCAGGCCGAAGTCCCAGTCGGGATCGACGGCGCCGCCAGGCAGCATGATCGGCGGCGTGCACAGCGTCATCGGATCGACGTCGGAGTCGAACGCGTCGCTGCCGCCCTGATCGGGCGTCGTCGGCAGGAAGTTGGGCGGCGGCACGAAGCAGACCGTGTAGTCGCCCGCACTCAGGCCGGTGAAGGTGTACCAGCCCGGATCGCCGGCAGCGTCGTCGGCGGTCAGCGTGGTGCCGAGCAGGTTCTCGTCGCCGCTGTTGGGCAGGCCGTCGGGGCCGAGATCGTAGAGCTCGACGCGGACGTCGTTGACGCCGGTCGGTCCGTCGTTCTGGACGCCGTCGCCGTTGGTGTCGAGCCAGACGAAGTCGCCCAGCGACGCCGGCACGGGCGCCTTGACCACGATGCCGACCTTGTTGGGCTCGGCGTTGAGGCTGCCGGCGCCGTCGGAGCGCTGGCCGAGGTAGGCGAACGAATTCCAGGCGATGTCGTTGGGCATCGGGTTCATCGTGTCGGCGGTGATCGGCGCGTCGGCCGGCGCGATCATGCGCAGGTCGAAGGTCAGGATGTCTTCCGGCTCGAGCACGGTGCGCTCGAAGGTGATCCGGAAGGCCCGCGTGGCGCTGATCGGAACCGGCGGAATCGTCGACCAATTCGGTGCGTCGCAGCCGGTCGACGGACCGCCGACCTCGGGACGGCACGGGTTGTCGGCCGTGCTGTAGAACACCACCGCGTTCGGCGGCGGCGTGATCGGCTCGGCCAGGAAGGGCGACCAGCCGCTCAGGCGGGGCGTCGTGTCGAGCACGCCCGTGTCGCCGACCCGCGGCAGCAGATCGACGATGGTGAAGTCCTCGGCCGCCACCGTGCCGATGTTGCGCACCGTGAAGCGGTAGTCGAGGAAACCGCCCGGGAAGGTCACGCCGAACTGCGGCGTCTTGGTGAAAATCGTGTCGCACTGACCGCGCACCAGCTTCTCCGACGCCAGCTGCGCCACCGGCGCGACCGAGAGGTTCTCACCGTCGTTGCAGAAGAAATCGGTGGTGTCGCCGTCGCCGTCGAGATCGAGGGCGTCGGCGGCGCGGGTGCTGCCGGTACAGCGCAGGCTGAGACCCGGGTCGTTGTGGGTTTGCCCGAAGGTGTTGGTGACCGTGCCGAAGCGCGCGCCGACCGCCAGCGTGGTGTCGAACTCGATCCACACCTCGTCGCCGGGCGCGAGATCGTCGGCGAAGGTCCAGCGCAGCAGCGTGCGCTCGGTGCCGTTGTAGTTGGGCAGCTCTTCGAAGGTCGGCGCCGCGACGCCCGTGCCGCGGTCGTCGTAGCTGAACGTCGTCGGCGTGTAGGTCAGCTCGCGCGGCAGCAGATCGGTGACGATCGGCGTCGGCAGCGCGGCGGTCGCCTGGCTGCGGTTGTTGACGCGCAGGCGGAACGACACCGTGGCACCCGGCGTGTAGGGGCTGCTGGTGCGCTCTTCCTTGCGCGGCTGCGACAGCGTGTAGAGCCCGTCGAGGGTGGTGCTGCTGCAGTCCATGTCGCTGCCGGGCGCGGCCATGAAGGTCCAGGTCGCGCTGGCGCAGTTCTCGATCGTCGTGCCGTCGCCGACCGGACCGCCCAGGCGATCGGGGTCGATGCTGCGCACCGTGATGCGCGCACGGCTGTTGCCGTTGGTCGGCGCCATGCCGACCGGCGCGGTGCCGAAGGCCCAGCGCACCTGGTCGACGTACTCGCCGGCGCCGAGGCCGAGCGAAGCGACGGTGAACGTCGCGCTGGTGCCGCCGGGCGAGGAGCCCCACGGCTGGAAGACCGCGTTGAGGTTGGTCGTATAGCTGACCGCGACGGTCGCCGACGGGTTGTTGTACGCGCCGGTTGCGACGCTGATCAGCTCGACCTCGTCGGGAATCGTGTCGATCATCGTGAGATCGTCGACCGGCACGTTGCCGTTGTTGCGGATCTCGAGATCCCACGGAAAGTCCTGGCCCACGCCCGGCGGGAAGTTGAAGCCGCTGCCGTTGCGCTTGTCGAGATTGACGCTCGCATTGGGCGTGAACGTGATGACGGGATGGGTGACGTCGCCAACGCCGAGCCCCTGAGGCGCGCCGCCGAGCGGCGTGCCCGTGGCGGTCGCGCTGTTGGTGACGTTCTGGCCGTCGGTGAAGGTCGGCGTGTCGTATTGCACCGTCACGAAGAGATTGAGCGGGCTGCCGACGGTCGCCGTGAACGGCCCGGCCCAGGTGACGGTCTCACCGACCGGGTCGTAGACGCCGCCGCTGGTCGCACTGAGGAAGGTCACGCCCGGCGGCAGCGTGTCGACCACCGAGATGTCGCCCAGGTTCAGATTGCCCGGATCGTTCACCACCTCGACCCGCACGCGGTAGGTCACGGGCTGGTTGAGATTGGCCGGGTTGGTCTGCAGGGTCTTGACCACCCGGGCGTCGAGATCGGCAAGTGCTGTGACGTCAACGGGGTTCGAGACCTCGCCGTCGTTGGTCAGGTTGGTGCCGGTGACCTCGGCCGTGTTGGTCGCCACGAAGCCGTCGGGCGTCGAACCGTTCGGAAAGCGGACGTTGATCGTCAGATCGCCGCTGTTGCCGGCCGGCAGCGGGTCGATGAAGACGAATTCGATCTGCGGTCCGCCGGGCATGCCGGTGCCGACCGTGCCCGACGACGGCGCGTTGATCGTGGCGACGTCGGAATTGCCGATCGCGCCGACGAATTGGACGCCCGCCGGCAGCAGATCGATGATCCGTACGCCCTCGCAGTCGCCGACGACCGCGTTGCAGTTGTAGGGAATGCGGTAGGAGAAGGTCGTGCCGGTGTCGACCGTGCCGTCGGGATTGATGCCGTTGGCACCCTTGGAAAAGATGATGCGCTGCGCGCTCGCCGGCCCGAGCGCAAGGCCCCAGGCGACGAGCAGGGTGATCAGGACGCGTGCGAACAAGCGCGCACGGGCGTGAGATGTCATGGTGTCCCTCCTGATGGACGAGTGAAAATGAAGAAGCAAGCGGCTGATCGCCGGACCATAGAAACTCCTCGGCATCCTCGCCAGTACGCAGACGCTGACCAGGGCCGTGACAAGCGTGTCTGCAGCGATCGGGGCGAAGCGACCGGGTGCAGACGTGGTAAACGATTCGGTAGGAAAGAGCAGAGAACGAAACAACATCAGAATGCAGATGCGCTGCGCTGCGCGAATTCATATGCGCAGAAGCCGGAAGAGATCGTACGGTGCGTCGAGCGCAGGGCTGGAGCGCGCCTGACTAAACAATCGATATCTTTCTATAAGTAAAGATGACTACCGTTACGAGGCTCATTACCCCGCCCCTGCCCAGGACGGCCGGCTGGTCGACAGCGCATTTCGGGTCAGCGCCAGCGGCCGGCGACGCAGGTGTGCGCCACCACGGCCCCGTCGCCGCCGAGCACGAGCGCGGCGGCGAGCGAGCGCATCATCGGATCGCCGGGCGACGATCCATGCGCCTCAGACGCCGCGGCGAGCGGATCGACCAGCGACGGATGCTGCAGATCGACGGCGCATAGATCGGCCCAGTGGCCCGGCGCAATCCGCCCGACAACGTCGCCCAGGCCGAGCGCCCGCGCGCCGCCCTCGGTGCCGATGCGGATCAGGTTGGCGCCGATCTCGCCGCTGTCGTCGCCGTCGCCATCGACCCTGGGCGCGCGCACGACGCCGCGCCGGCGGCGCACGAGCCGCTGGACGTAGGCCAGCCAGCGCAGCTCCTCGAACGGATCGATGCGGGCGTTGGAATCGCTACCGACCGACAGCGCGGCGACGCCGCCGTGGGTCAGCATCGCGGGCAGATCGGCGACGCCGTCGGCGAGGTTGGCCTCGGTCAGCGGGCAGAGGCACACCGTGCCGCCCGCGTCGAGGAAGGCGGCGAGATCGTCGGGGGTCGACTGCGTGGCGTGAACGGCGACGACGCCCGCGCCCGCGCCGGCGCGCGTCAAGAGCGCGAGCGGCCCGGCGCCGTACGCGCGCCGACAGGTCTCGATCTCGCGCGTCTGCTCCTCGACGTGCCAGTGCAGCGGCAGCGCGCGCCGGCGGGCTTCCTCGATCAGCCCTGCGACGTCGTCGAGCGGCACGGCGCGCAGGCTGTGGCCGACCGCGGCGAGATGCTGGGTCGGCGGATCGAGGATCGCGGCCAGCCGATCGACCTGCGCCCAGTAGGCGTCGAGATCGGGCGTGGCGAAGCGCCGCTGAGCGTCGGCGAGGGGCGCTTCGACGTCGCCCGTGCGGTAGTGCGCGGGCATGAGGACGAGCCGGATGCCGACGTCGCGCGCCGCCTCGACGACGACCGCGTCGAAGCGGTGATCGCGCGCGTCTGCGTCGGCGTGGCGCAGATAGTGGAATTCGCCGACCGTCGTGAAGCCGGCGGCGCGCATTTCGGCGTATGCCTGGCGGTAGACGCGGCCAGCCGCATCCGGGTCGAGCCGCGCGACCAGCGCGTACATCGCCTCGCGCCACGACCAAAAGTCCCCTGTTCCGGCCGGAAACGACTCGCCGCGTCCGCGCAGGGCGCGTTGAAAGCCGTGGCTGTGGGCGTTGACGAAGCCGGGCAAGAGCGCGTGATGCGGCAGTCGGCGGACGGGCCGATCGTCGGTGGCGCTGGCGTCGGTTGCGGCGGCGGCATTCGCAGCATCGCGATCGACCGCGGCGATGCGGCCGTCGCTGCCGATCGCGACGCGCACGCCGGCCTCGAAGATGCGTCCCGTCCAGGTCAGCGCCGCCTCGACGATCTCGCCGGCTGCGGCGTGCTGCTCTGCCGTCATCGGGATTCGCTTCGATGCGCCGGCTCAGGCGCAGAAATCGCCGATCAGTCGATCGAGCAGCGCCCCGCCGCGGGCGTATTCGTCCTTCGGCATCCACTCGTCGGGCTTGTGCGCGACCTCGATCGAGCCCGGGCCCCAGATCACGCAGTCGAGACCGAGATGGGCGAGCCAGCCGGCGTCGGTGGCGTAGCTCGCGCTCAGGGTGTCGCGCTGGTCGATGCGCGCGCAGACCGCGCGGTAGATCGGCGCGCCCTCGGCCAGCTGCATCGGCGGGCTGTCGTTGATCGTCGTCATCGTCAGCTGCGCCGCCGCGGCGTCGTCGCCGAGGGCGTCGAAGGCCGCGCGCTCGATGCGGGCGGTCAGCGCGTCGACGTCCATGCCCGGCAGCGCGCGCACGCCGACCTCGATCGCGCAGCGCGCCGGCACCACGTTGACCGCCGCGCCGCCCGCGACCGTGCCGACGTTGAGCGCCGGCCACGGCACCGCGGGGAAATGCGCGGCGTGCGGGCCGGGCTCGCTCTCGAGCTGACGGCGCAGCGCGGCGAGCGCGACGATCACGCGCGCCATCGGCTCGATCGCGCTGCGGCCGAGATGCGGATAGCCGCTGTGGGCCGGCACGCCGGCGGTGGTGAGGCCGAGGCGACGATGGCCCTTGTGCAGGCGGATCGCGCGCAGCGAGGTCGGCTCGCCCACCACGCAGGCGCGCGGCAGCGCGTCGGCGCGATCGGCGTAGGCCGCGGCGAAGTCGCGCGCGCCGACCGTGCCGATCTCCTCGTCGTAGGTCAGCACCAAGGCCAGCGGCGCGCCGAGATCGCCGGCCGCGGCGCGCTGCGCCAGGCGGTTGATCGCGAGCGCGACGAAACCCTTCATATCGGCCGCGCCGCGGCCGACGTAGCGGTCGTCGGCGTCGATGAGCTGGAACGGATCCGACGTCCAGTCGGGCTCGTCGGCCGGCACCACGTCGAGATGGCCGCTGAGCGTCAATCCGGCGCGCGACGGCGTCGTCGCGGGGCCGGCGTGGATCAGCAGATTGACGCGCGCGTCGTCGCCGTCGGGCGCGATCTGCCGCTCGATCGTCACGCCCGGGCGATCGAGATAGTCGCAGACGAAGTCGGCGATCGGTCGATTGCCGCGGTGGCTGACGGAGTCGAAGGCGACGAGGCGGGCGAGGAGGTCGGCGTCGGAGAGCAAGGAGGCTGCGCGGGTCATGCGCTCACTGTAGCAACCGCAGGTCGCGGCGCGCGACCGCGCGCGACGCATGATCCGACGCCGGCGCCGGACGCATCTGCGACGCGCTGACCAGGATCTGCGCGAAGCGATCGACGATGCGCGTCCACGACAGGCGGCACGCGGTCGCGCGCGCCGCGCGCCGGATGCGCGCGATCGCCGCAGGATCGCGCACGAGCGCCGTCGCGGCCGCGACGAACGCATCGTCGGCCGCGCGCCCGCCCGCCGCGCCGTCCCGGCGCGCGGGCATCGCCACCGTCCGACCGTCGACGTCGTCGCGCACGTGCAGGCGCACGGCGGCGGCGTCGAAGGCGACGATCGCCGTGCCGCTGGCCATCGCCTCGAGCACCACGTTGCCGAAGGTCTCCGTGCGGCTCGGCAGCACCACCACGTCGAGCGAGGCGACGTGGGCGGCGAGATCGACGCCGGTGCGCATGCCGCAGTGGGCAACCGTCGGATGGCGTCGGCGCAGGCGCTCGCCGAGCGGACCGTCGCCGATCATCACGCCGACCGCGCCGGGCGCTGCCGCGCAGGCCGCGTCGATCGCGCGCATCGCGGTCGCCATGTTCTTCTCCGGCGCCACCCGGCCGAAATAGCCGATCGCCAGCGCGTCGTCCGCCACGCCCCACCGGCGGCGCAGCGCGTCGCTGCGGCGCGCCGGGTCGAAGAGCGCGGCGTCGACGCCGCGGCCCACCGTCTCGATCGCGCGATGGCCGATGTCCTCGAGCCGACGGGCGAGATCGGGATTCGGCACCAGCGTGCGGTCGGTGCGGTTGTGGAACCAGCGCAGATACGCCGCCACCGATCGCGACGCGCCCGGGAAACCGTAGAACCCGCTGTAGCTGTCGAAGTTGGTATGGAAACTCGAGGTGATCGCCAGGCCGCGGCGGCGCGCGGCGCGCAGCGCCGACAGGCCGAGCGGCCCCTCGGTGGCGAGATGGACCACATC
>JBCCOR010000259.1:0-7016 GCA_039025295.1 Acidobacteriota bacterium | reverse complement strand
TCTCGAGACCGCCCAGTCGCTCGCCGAAGAGATGGGCGTCGAGACCATGGAGGTCGCGTTCGAAGAAGAGATTCAGCTGCGGCAGGAGAGCGCAGCCAGCGGTGACGAGGGCGGTCTCGACAAGATCATCCGCGCGCCGGTCGTGACCGTCATGGGCCACGTCGACCACGGCAAGACCTCACTGCTCGACGCCATCCGCGTCGCCGACGTCGCCGCCGGCGAGGCGGGCGGCATCACCCAGCACATCGGCGCCTACCACGTCGACATCAACGACGGTTCGGTCGTCTTCCTCGACACCCCGGGTCACGAGGCGTTCACGATGATGCGCGCCCGCGGCGCCAAGGTGACCGACATCGTCGTGCTGGTGGTCGCCGCCGACGACGGCGTCATGCCACAGACCATCGAGGCGATCGACCACGCGCGCGCGGCCGATGTGCCGCTGGTCGTGGCGATCAACAAGATCGACAAGCAGAACGCGAATCCCGACCGCGTGCGCAAAGAGCTGGCCGACAACAACGTGCTGGTCGAAGACTGGGGCGGCGACGTCGTCTCGGTCGCGCTCTCGGCGCTCAAGGGCGAGGGCATCGACGATCTGCTCGAGATGCTGACGCTCAACGCCGAGATGCTCGAGCTCACCGCCGCGCCGGATCTGCCGGCGCAGGGCACCGTGCTCGAGGCGCGCAAGGACCAGGGCCGCGGCACGGTTGCCACGGTGCTGATCCAGAACGGCACGCTCAGCGTCGGTGACATCTTCGTCGCCGGCAGCAGCTGGGGCCGCGTCCGCTCGATGACCGACGACCGCGGCAAGCGGATCAAGAACGCCGGTCCGTCGACGCCGGTCGAGGTCACCGGCTTCAACGACCTGCCCGCCGCCGGCGATCTCTTCCAGATGGTCGAGGACGAGTCGAAGGCGCGCAGCGTCACCGAGTTCCGCCGCAATGAGGACCGCCAGCGCGACCTCGCGCCCAAGCCGGCGCGGATGTCGCTCACCCAGCTCTTCGACCGCATCGAAGGCGGTGAGATCAAAGAGCTGCCAGTGGTTGTCAAGGGCGACGTCCAGGGCTCGATCGAGGTGCTCAAGGACACCCTCGAGAAGCTCTCGGGCGACAAGGTCAAGGTCAAGGTGATCCACAGCGCGGTCGGCGCGATCTCGACCAACGACGTCATCCTGGCGTCGGCGTCCGAAGCGATCATCGTCGGCTTCAACGTTCGGCCGGAGCGCAACGCGTCCCAGCTGGCGGAGAAAGAAGAGGTCGACGTCCGCCTGCACACGGTGATCTACGAATTGGTCGACGAGCTCAAGGCGGCGATGACCGGTCTGCTCGAGCCGACGTTCCAGGAAGTCCAGAAGGGCGTTGCCGAGGTTCGCGAGCTGTTCAAGGTGCCCAAGGTGGGCGTGATCGCCGGCTCGCACGTGATCGAGGGCGTGATCCCCCGCAGCGCCGGGGTGCGCCTGCTGCGCGACAACATCGTGGTCTACGAGGGCAAGCTCGCCTCGCTGCGGCGCTTCAAGGAAGATGCCTCGGAGGTGCGCAGCGGCTTCGACTGCGGCATCGGCCTGGAGAACTTCCAGGACGTCAAGCCGGGCGATCTGATCGAAGCCTTCGTCCGCGAAGAGGTCGCGGCGACCCTCTGATGGCGCCGGGCGCGGCGGCGCGCCCTCGGAGACGTTCCTGTGATCATCGCGATCGCCTCGTGCGAGCTGCACCTGCCCGAAGCGCGTAGCCTGAAGCAGAAGCGCAAGGTCATCCGCAGCCTCGTCGACCGGCTGCATCAGCGTTTCCGCATCTCGGTTGCGGAGACCGACTACCACGACCTGCATCAGCGGGCCGAGATCGGCGTCGCCGCCGTTGTGCGCGACGACGCCGCCGGCGAGCAGCTGCTCGACGCGGTTCGCAACTTGATCGACGACCAGCCCGGAGCCTTCCTCACCCGCTGGTCGCCCGACCTGATCTTGGAGGCGTCCTCATGAGCCAGCGCAGTGAGCGCGTGGGCGACCTGCTGCGGCGGGAGCTCAACGACATCATCCAGCGCGAGGTCCGCGATCCGCGGGTGCATCTCGCGTCGGTGTCCGCGCTGGAGGTCACGCCCGACCTCAGCCATGCGCGCGTGCGGATCTCGGTGCTGGGCGACGACGAAGACGGGCGCGCCGGCTGCATCGAGGCCCTGCAGCACGCGCGCGGCTTCCTGCGTTCCCAGCTCGCCCGCCGGGTGCGTCTGCGGACGGTGCCCGAACTCACCTTTTCTCTCGACCGCGGCTACGAGCACAGCCAGCGTATCCACGCGATTCTGGAGACTCTCCATGACGACGCCGACCACGATTCCTGAGCCGCTGATCGCGCAGATCCGTCGCGGCAATCGTTTTCTGCTGACCAGTCACGTCAACCCCGACGGCGACGCGGTCGGCTCGTGCCTGGGCCTGGCGCGCGTGCTGCGCAAGCTCGGCAAGGGCGCGACGGTGTGGCTGCGCGATCCCTATCCGCAGATCTACGCCGCCCTGCCCGGCAGCGACCGCATTCATCCGGGCACCGAGCCGCCCAAGGGCTATCCGGGTACGTTCTCGGGCGTGATCGTGCTCGAGTGCCCGAGCCCTGAGCGCAGCGGCATCGCTGAGCACTTCGGCAACCTGCCGGTCCTCAACATCGATCATCATCTCGGCAACGAGCAGTACGGCGCGGTCAACTGGGTCGACACGTCAGCGCCGGCGGTCGGCGAGATGATCGTGCGCATGGCGCGTCATCTGCGGGTCGACTTCGATCCCGACACGGCCAACGCGCTGTACCTGACGCTGGTGACCGACACCGGCGGCTTCCGCTTCTCGAACACCGGCGCCAACGCCTTCGAGGCCGCGGCCGATCTGGTGCGCGAGGGCGCCTCGCCGTCGACGGTCGCGCGCTGGCTCTACGAATCCCAGCCCGCCGGCGCCGTCCGCCTGCTGGCCGAGGTGCTGGCGACGCTGCGCCTGCACCACGACGAGCGCGTCGCCACGGTGCGGTTGACGCGCGAGATGGTGGCGCGCGCCGGTGCCCAGCCGGGCGACGCCGAGGGCATCATCGACCATCCGCGCTCGATCCGCACGGTCGAAGGCGTCGCGCTGCTGCGCGAGGTCGACGACACGACGATCAAGGCGTCGCTGCGCAGCCGCGGTACGGTCAATGTCGAGAAGATCGCGCGCAGCCGCGGCGGCGGCGGCCATCCCAACGCCGCCGGCTTCAAGCGCGACGACCTGCCGGTCGACGGCGCCGGCTTCGCGCGTTTCGAAACCGAGATCGCGGACGCCTTGCTGGGCGCGATCACCGACGCCCACGCGGCGGCCGACAGCGCGGCCGACGACGCCGAACCCGAAGGAGATCGCCCGTCATGAGCGACGCCCAGCCCAACCGTTCGTCCGCGGCAGCCGCCGCCGATCGTCCGGCGCGCGGCCGCGCGCCGCAGCACGATCTGCGCCACGGCCTGCTTCTGATCGACAAGCCGCGCGGCTGCACCTCGCACGACGTCGTCGTGCAGGCGCGCCGCATCCTGCGGCTCAAGACGATCGGCCACTGCGGCACGCTCGATCCCGAGGCCACCGGTCTCCTGATCCTCACCATCGGCCGCGCCACCCGCCTGACGCGCTTTCTGATCCGCGCGCCCAAGGTCTACGAGGGCAAAGTGCGCTTCGGCGTCACCACCGACACCTACGACACCGCGGGCACGGTGGTCGACGAGGGACCGACCGACGCGCTCACCCAGGCGAAGATCGCCGACGCGATGGTCGGCTTCGTCGGCACGCACGAGCAGATGCCGCCGCCGTACTGCGCCAAGAAGATCAACGGCGTAAAGTACTACGAGCTCGCTCGCCGGGGTGAGGAGGTGCCGCGCGAGACCAAGCCGGTCGAGATCTTCGCCTTCGACATGCGCACGCCGTGGTCGCCCGGCGACGATCTCGACTTCCATCTGCACTGCGCCTCGGGCACTTACGCCCGCAGCCTGGCGCACGAGCTCGGCCAGCAGCTCGGCTGCGGCGGCACGCTCAGCGCGCTGCGCCGCACCTCGATCGGCAACCTCTTCGACATCGCCGACAGCATCGGCATCGACGCCCTGCGCGACGCCATCGAAGCGGGCGCAGCGGCCAACATGCCCGGCTGGATCCCGTTCGACGACATCCCGCTGCCGTTCAGCGAGGTCACCCTCGATCCGCAGCAAGTGCGCCGCATCGAGCACGGCCAGACCGTGCTGGTGCGCAGCCTCGAGGGCCAGGAGGGCGATTGGATCAAGCTGTCCAACCGCCAGCGCCACTTCATCGCCGTCGGCGCGGTGGTCGAGCGCATCGGCACGGGCAACGTCGGTGTCGTTCAACCCAAGCTGGTCTTCCGCTGAGGCCTGTGCCCGAGACTGCGGTACACTCACGCGATCTGAACTTTTCAACCCCAAGAAGAACGAACACGACACATCGGACGCCCTGCGTGCACGACGTCGACGTCGCCCGCGAATCTAGCGTCCCCCGAGGAGTCCTGACCTTGTCCCACACGGCCCAATCGACCGAAACCAAGAACGCGATCATCGAGGACTACAAGCTCCACGACGGTGACACCGGCTCGCCCGAGGTCCAGGTCGCCCTGCTCACTGACCGCATCAATCAGCTCACCGAGCACTTCAAGATCCACAAGAAGGATCACCACGGCCGCCGCGGCCTGCTCAAGCTGGTCGGTCGCCGCCGCAGCCTGCTCGACTACGTCAAGCGCCAGGAACCGGCCCGCTACCGCAGCCTCATCGCCCGCCTCGGCCTGCGCAAATAACCCCGCCTTTCGCGGAATGAGAATCGAAATTCATGCCTGTGATTGAACGCAACATCGACATCGGCGCTGGGATGCGCCTCGAAACCGGGCGCCTGGCCAAGCAGGCCAACGGCTCCTGCATCGTGCAGTGCGGCGAGACGATAGTCTTGACCACCGCCTGCTTCGCGGGCGACCCGACGGCGCCGCGCCCTTTTCTGCCGCTGACCGTCGACTACCGCGAGTACAGCGCCGCCGCGGGCCGCATTCCCGGCGGCTTCTTCAAGCGCGAGGGCCGTCCGTCAGAGAAGGAGATCATCTCCTGCCGCCTGATCGACCGTCCGCTGCGCCCGCTCTTCCCCGACGGCTACTTCGCCGAGACCCAGATCATCTCCTTCGTGCTCTCGGCTGACGGCGAGCACGATCCCGACATTCTTGCGATCAACGGCGCCTCCGCCGCGCTGACGCTGTCGGAGATTCCGTTCTACAACCCGATCGGCGCGGTCCGCGTCGCCCTGGTCGACGGCGAGATGATCTTCAATCCGCCCAGCAGCATACGGGACATCTCCGATCTCGACCTGATCGTCGCCGGCACCGAGCAGGCGATCGCGATGGTCGAGGCGGGCGCCAACCAGCTGCCCGAGGACGTCCTGCTCGACTGCATATTCAGCGCCCACGAGGAGCTGCAGAAGAGCATCCGCGCGCAGCGCGAGATGTTCACCGAGATGGGCATCTCCAAGCCCGTGTGGGACGCGCCCGAGGCCTACTCGCAGGCGCTCTAAGACGAGGTCCACGACGCGATCTACACCGATTTGCGCGAGGCGCTCCACACCAAGGAGAAGTTCGCGCGCAAGAAGGCGGTCGGCACGGTCGTCGACGCCTATCTCGAGACCGTCCCGGAGGACGAGGACGAGAAGCGCGGTCAGATCAAGAAAGTCATCCACGATCTCGAAGAGCGCGCGCTCAACGAGGCGGTGCTCAACACAGGCGTGCGCTTCGACGGTCGCCGCTCCGACGAGATCCGCGGCATCACGATCGAGACCGGTCTTCTGCCGCGCACCCACGGTTCGGCCTGCTTCACCCGCGGTGAGACCCAGGCGCTCGCCAGCGCCACCCTCGGTACCCGGCGCGACGCGCAGATCATCGAGGAGTACGAGGGCGAGACGCTGCAGAAGTTCCTGCTGCACTACAGCTTCCCGCCGTTCTCGGTGGGCGAGGTGCGCTTCCTGCGCGGACCGGGCCGGCGCGAGATCGGCCACGGCGTGCTCGCGCGCCGCGCGCTGACGCCCGTCCTGCCCGCCGAGGAGGACTTCCCCTACACCGTGCGCGTCGTCTCCGACATCCTCGAGTCGAACGGCTCGTCGTCGATGGCCACGGTCTGCGGCGGCTCGCTGGCGCTTTTCGACGCGGGCGTGCCGCTGCTGGCGCCGGTCGCCGGCGTCGCGATGGGCCTGATCAAGGAAGACGAGAACTTCGTTGTCCTCAGCGACATCGCCGGTCAGGAAGACCACTTCGGCGCGATGGACTTTAAGGTTGCTGGCACCCGCCAGGGCATCACCGCGCTGCAGATGGACATCAAGATCACCGGCGTCAGCCGCGAGATCATGGGCACGGCCTTGGCACAGGCCCAGGACGGTCGCTTCCACATCCTCGACAAGATGGAGGCCGAGCTGGCCACGCCGCGCGAGGACCTCTCCGACCTGGCGCCGCGCCTGTTCACCCTGCAGATCCCGCGCGACAAGATTCGCGACATCATCGGCCCGGGCGGCAAGACCATCCGCTCGATCCAGGAGGAGACCGGCTGCGAGGTCGAGATCGAGGCCGACGGCCGCGTGATCGTCGCCTCGCCCGACGGCACCTCGGCCGAGCGCGCCCTGGGCATCATCCAGAAGCTGACCGAGGTGCCCGAGGTCGGTCGTACCTACGACGGCCTGGTGACGCGCATCGAGTCGTTCGGCGCCTTCGTCGAGATCCTGCCCGGCACCGAGGGCCTGCTGCACGTCAGCGAGCTCGCGCCGTACCGCGTGCGCGAGGTCTCCGACATCATCCGCGAGGGTGATCGGGTGCAGGTCAAGGTGCTCGAGATCGACCCCGACGGCCGGCGCATGCGCCTGTCGCGCAAGGCGGTCCTGCTCGAGGATCCGGACTACGCGCCGACCGAGGAAGAGCTCGCGCTCGCGGCCCAGCCGTCGAGCGGCGGCGATCGCGACCGCGGCGACCGCGGCGGCGGCCGCGGCCGCGGTGGCGACCGCGGTGGACGCG
>JBCCOR010000258.1:0-7055 GCA_039025295.1 Acidobacteriota bacterium | reverse complement strand
TGGCGGCGGCGCTCGCCTATCCCGCGCGCGAGGACGTGCTGCATCACGGCGCACGCCTGGCGGCGATGACCCACTGGTCGCCGCAGTCGGAGCTCGCCTGCCACATCTACGCGCTGTGGGTGCATCATCTGCTCGCCGGCGACGACATCGCCGCGGGCTGGCACGCAGCGCTCGACACGGCGCGCGCGCTGCACACCTACGGCGATCCGCTCGCGCCCGACACGCCCGGCCCGGGGCCGGTGCCCGACGATTTCTTCCAGCGCCTGGCCCACGTCGACGACCTGCGCTACGACGATCTGCAGCCGTCGGGCTACGCCGGCTACTGCGTCGAATGCCTCGAGGCGGTGGCCTGGTGCTGCCTGAACCGCCGGCGCGCGCCGCGGGTGATCGTCGACGCTGCCAACCTGGGCGGCGAATCGGATACGATCGCGGCCTTGGCCGGCGGGATCGCCGGCGCGGCATGGGGCGTCGGGGCGCTGCCCGATCTGTGGCTCGACGGTCTCGACGACGCCGCGCGACTCGACGATCTCGCCCGCGACCTGGCCCAGCTGCGCGCGGCGCGCCGCTGATCGGCAGCGCCGATCGGGCGCCGCCGGCGCAGCATCATCGAGCAAGGAGCACGAGTCCGTTGACCCCAGGAACCCTGATCGCCATCGGCGGCGCCGAGAACACCGGTCCCAACGCCGACGTCCTCGGCCGATTCGTCCGCCTGTGCGGCGGCGCCCCCGACGCGCCGCACGGACGATTGATCGTCGTCCCCACCGCCTCCCAGCGTCCGGAGAGCGGCCCCGAATACGCCGACGTCTTCTATCGCCTCGGCGCGGCGCACGTCGACGTGCTGGCGATCGACCAGCGTAGCCAGGCCGAGCAAGCCGACGTGCTCGCCGCGGTCGACGCCGCCGACGGCGTGTTCTTCACCGGCGGCGATCAGCTGCGGCTGTCGAGCCTGCTCGGCGGCACCGCGCTCACCGAGCGCCTGCGCAGCCGGCGCGACGCCGGTCTGCACATCGCCGGCACGTCCGCCGGTGCGGCCTTTCTCTCCGAGCACATGATCGCCTACGGCCGCGGCGGCCACACACCCAAGCGCGGCATGATGCAGCTCACGCCCGGCCTCGGCGTGCTGCGCCGGGCGATCGTCGATCAGCACTTCCGCCAGCGCGACCGCATCGGCCGCCTGATCGCCGCCCTCGCCCACAACCCGCGCCCGGTCGGCCTCGGCGTCGACGAGGACACCGCGGTCGCGGTCGGTCCCGACGACGTGCTCGAGGTCTGGGGACGCGGCGCCGTCACCGTGGTCGACGGCGCAACGATGCGGCACACCTCGGCCGCGCACGCCAAGCGCAGCGACCCGCTGTGCGTCATCGGCCTGCAGCTGCACGTGCTGACCGCCGGCGCGCACTACGACCTGCGCCATCGCCGCGCCTACGCGCCGGGCGAAGACCTCGGCGCACCCCGCTGACTCCTTTTCCGCCGGAGCGCCCGTGAAGATCCTCGACAGCAGCGTCTACGTCGGTCCGAACCGCTACGCCCTCTTCCCGATCATCCGCATGCAGCTCGATCTCGGTCCGCTCGAGGACTATCCCTCGGGCGCGCTCGGCGACGCGTTCGTCGACGGCCTGCTCGAGGCACTGCCCGGCCTGCATCAGCACGGCTGCTCCTACGGCGAGCCCGGCGGCTTCGTCCGTCGGATGACCGAGGACGAGGGCACGTGGATCGGCCACATCTTCGAGCACGTCGCGATCGAGCTGCAGGACATCGCCGGCAGCCCGGTGACGTTCGGCCGCACGCGCGGCGACGGCCCGCGCGGCCACTACCGGATGATCTACGCCTACGAGAACGCCGACGTCGGCCTGGCCGCGGGCCATCTCGGCCGCGATCTGCTGCTGCATCTCTTGCCCGACGACGTCGGCGCCGCGGTGCGCGCCTGGCGCGCCGAGGATCCGGCCGAGGAAGACGCGCCGCCGCTGCCCGAGACCTTCGACTTCCCCACCGCCCGCGACGCCTTCATCCGCTACGCCCAGCGCCGCGCGCTCGGTCCGTCGACGGCCGCGCTGGTGCGCGCCGCCGAGGGCCGCGACATTCCCTGGCAGCGGCTCAACAACCAGAGCCTGATCCAATTCGGCCACGGCCGCCACGGCCGGCGCATCCAGGCGACGATCACTTCGCAGACCGCGCACATCGCGGTCGAGATTGCGTCGGACAAGGAAGAGACCAACCGAATCCTCGCCGATCTCGGCCTGCCCGTGCCCGAGCAGCGCTGCGTCGACGCCGTCGACGACGCGCTGTGGGCTGCCGAGCGCATCGGCTATCCGGTGGTGATCAAGCCGCTCGACGCCAACCACGGCCGCGGCGTGACCATCGGCGTCGCCGACGCCGACGGCACGCGCGCGGCCTTCGAGGCGGCGCAGCGCCACAGCGAGGACGTGCTGATCGAGGCCCAGATCGTCGGCTTCGATCACCGCCTGCTGGTCATCGACGGCCGCCTGGTGGCGGCGGCCAAGCGCGTGCCGGGCCACGTGGTGGGCGACGGCCACCACACCCTCGCCGCGCTGGTCGAGCTGGTCAACGCCGATCCGCGCCGCGGCATTGGCCACGAGAAGGTGCTCACCCAGCTGGTCTTCGACCGTCAGGCCGAGCGGCTGATGGCCGCCGCCGGCTACGCGCAGGACACCGTGCTGCCGGCGGGCGAGGTCTTCTACCTGCGCGCCACCGCCAATCTCTCGACCGGCGGCACGGCGATCGACGTCACCGACGTCGTCCATCCCGACAACCGCGAGATGGCCGAGCGCGCGGCCAAGGCGATCGGCCTCGACATCTGCGGCGTCGACTTCCTGACCGTCGACATCACGCGCTCCTACCGCGAGATCGGCGGCGCGATCTGCGAGATCAACGCCGCGCCCGGCTTCCGCATGCACGTCTCACCGTCGGAGGGTCCGTCGCGCGACGTCGCCGGCCCGGTGATCGACATGCTCTTCCCGCCCGACGCCCCGAGCCGCATCCCGATCGCCTCGATCACCGGCACCAACGGCAAGACGACGACGGTGCGCATGGTCGCGCATCTGTTCAAGATGGCCGGTCAGACCGTCGGCCTGACCACCACCGACGGCGTCTACATCGACGGCCGCCTGACGGTCGAGGGCGATCTCACCGGCCCGGTGGCGGCGTCGATGGTGCTGCGCGATCCCGAGGTCGAGGTCGCGGTGCTCGAGACCGCGCGCGGCGGCATGGTCAAGCGCGGCGTCGGCTACCGCCACTGCACGGTCGGCGCGGTGCTCAACGTCCAGGCCGATCATCTCGGCCTGCGCGGCATCGACACGCTCGACGAGATGGCCGAGATCAAGCGCATCGTGGTCGAGATCGCGCGCGACACGGCGGTGCTCAACGCCGACGACGCGCGCTGCCTGCAGATGGCGGCGCACACCGACGCGTCGCATCTCTGCTACGTCACGATGAACCCGAAGCACGATCTGGTGCGCACCCACATCCGCGCCGGCGGTCGCGCGATGGTGCTCGAAGACGGCATCAACGGCCAGATGATCACGCTCTTCGATCGCGGCGCGCACATGCCGCTGCTGTGGACGCATCAGATTCCGGCGACGCTCGACGGCAAGGCGATGCACAACGTGCAGAACGCGATGTTCGCCGCGGCGGTGGCGCATAGCATGGGCCTCGGCCTCGACGCCATCCGCCAGGGCCTGCGCACCTTCGACACCACGTTCTTCCAGGCGCCGGGCCGGATGAACGTCTACGACGGCCACGCCTTCAAGGTGATCCTCGACTACGGCCACAACCCGGCCGCGGTGCAGGCGATGGTCGACGTGGCGACCGCGCTCGAGGTCGACGGCCGGCGCATCTGCGTCTTGGCGGCGCCGGGCGATCGGCGCGACGAGGACATCGACGAGATCGCCCGCATCGCCGCGAATCGCTTCGACCACGTCCTCTGCCGGCGCGACGACGACCTGCGCGACCGCGGTCCGTCGGAGATCCCCGAGCGTCTGGCGCGGGTGCTGCGCGAGGAAGGCATGGCCGACGACGCGATTTCGATCGTCCCCGACGAGCAGGAAGCGATCGACGCGGCGCTGTCGATGGCCGAACCGCACGATCTGGTGCTGATCTTCGCCGACACGCTGCGGCGCAGCTGGGACCAGATCAAGCATTTCGGGTCGCCGGCGGGTCGTCCGGGCGAGGACGAGCCGGAGCCTGCGGTGGTCGTACCCACCGCCGAGACCTTCGAAGACGGCGTCCGCCTGCCGCCGCCGTCGGCGTCGTCGATGACGCTGCGCGTCGACGACGTCGAGCCGCCCAGCGCGCCTGCGGCGTCGGGCCTGGCGCCGATCATCCAGACGCTCGCGTCACCGAGCGGCGCGGCGGAGACGACCGCGCAGGACTGGGTGCACGATCCGCGGGGCGTTTACTTGGCGGCGCGGTCGGAGCCGTCGGATTGAGGGCTTCGGAAGTCAGGTTGTGCTGTGCGCTGTGACTGCAGTCATCGCACAGTCAGTCGATTACTCGTCCACCATGACCGAAACAAGCGAAGGATTTCGCGCAGCTTGCGCGGATCGCCAACGCCATCAAAACACCCTTGGGTGACCCTGCAAACGATCCAATCATCGTCTGAAGCGTCCCGCTTGGTTATCACTTCCCATTGTTCATCGGGCGTGTTCTTCGAACCTGTGATCCAGGTAATCTGGACATGCCAGCCGGGATTGTCCAACGAGTTGATTTCGAAACCGTTTTGATGCTCCCAATCACCATCGCAGGCGCTTTCGTACCACGCTTCGAGCCAGGCTAGGATCGAGGGTTCTGCTGCATCGACGCGATGCTGGATGCTCATTCAGCTTCTCCTCGCGATTTGCGAACTGCCAGTTGTTCAGCGGCTCGGAGATCCGATGCCGTGACAGGCCGTACCCCTTCAGTGCGCGCATCGATCTGACCGTCAGGCCCGCGATGGATCGAGTACTCGTGAACATGAGGCGTTTCTATACGCCTACCTGACCTCTTATCGAGATGACTCTTTCCTTATTGTCGAACGCGTACGTGTACCGGTTCCACGTCTGCGGACGCTGCAGCCTTGTGCTCTCACGTGCCGGATCGACGCTCAGGAAGCGCGCCGTCCACGGACTGCAAAACCGCGCCCGCATGTAGTCGAGTTCAACCTGGACGCCGCCCGCGCTTCCGAGCGTACCAAGATCGCGCTCGTGCCCCGTGAAGCGCTTGCGCTCGGGATCGTTCGACGCGGCGAGGTCGGTCGGCTCGCCGAAGCCGAAGAAATGCTGGGTGCGCAAGCCGTCGAAGGGATCGCCGATACCGATCCTGCGTACTCAGCCTCGCCAATCTGATTTTAAATCATGAATTTCCTGCAGACTATCAAACCAGCATAGTTGCCGAAGCGTTTACGGGCAGGCCTGAGAGATCAAAGTATCCGTTCTCAAGCACAAAAGCGACGAAACACCCCTTATGCTCTCTCGAAAGGCGAGAAATAAAATCTTTCGCCTCGCGCCCATTCTCCTTGAGCTGATCTTCTGCGCAGCGCTCGGGCGATTTGCGAAACGACCAGATCTCGTACAGCAGATCAATTTGACCATCATCGCAGACGAAAGTATCTGCGCCAAGCATAAGGACCCTTCGATCGTGAACGAGATCGACAATACTTTGCACGACATTCAGCGGCCAAGCGTAGTTGAGAATCCCTATTTCCCTTAGATCAAGACTAGACTCAGACAAAGGCGCAGGCACGTGAACAGCTATTTCCAAGAAATTACTCCTTCTTCTTGGTCTCTCGGAAGAGACGATGGCTCACCTCACCGGAAGGCTCAACGATGAACTCGAATTTCCCTTCTCGGCCACGGTAACTCCCGGGGATTTCTATCATTTCGACAAGCTCGGCTGTCACGTGACAATCGCCACTGCTCATTCAAACAGATCGGCTCTGAAGCTTCTTCGCGAGAAGACCAACCGACTCTGGCAACTGCATGATCTCAGCGGCAGAGCAAAGCTGATCCGCAAGCTTTCGTGTCAGCGGCAACTCCAATTCGCTTGCTGAGAAAATCATGGTCTCGATCGCAAGGCCATACTCACCATGCTCCCAGAAATCCTGAGCATCTAGCCAAGCCTGCTGGCCAATCATCCCTTTCGATCTCTGCAGAGACTCTTCGACAAGGCGATCAAGCTCCTGAAAGTACTCCTGGCTTGGGTAATCGCTCATTATCTCTTAGGATTCCTTGGTCGATTGGTGGGGAATCCTGTCACGATCGTCCCATCTCCTTCTTGAATCACACGCACCAGTACTCCATCACGCACACCTTCGACGATGGTTCGACCTCCCTCTCCGGGCCGACGCTTTGAATTGGGATCTGTGGCAACATCTGAGATTGCATGCATCACACGATCATCACTCCAGTCAGATGGAAACTCGCTCTTCCCAGGACGGCCTGTTCCAGCGCGATGCCCTCCACCAAATCGATCACCATCCAAGATATGGCCTCGTCTACTCGGTGAAGCGAGATCCACATAGTCTGCACCGCGAGCGACCGAAGATGTATCTCCAACAGCTTCTACAGCTTGGATGCCTGACCTCACATCCCGCGCTGAAACAGGAGAAACAACCTCGGATAAGAGTGAAGCTGCCGCCAAGGCACGATCGCTTGCAGAAGCGTCCGGCGACACCAGCGTTTTCGCGTCCTCGACGATCCCTGCCGTCGTCGCCGCGATGTCGCCGCCCTTGATGGCCAGCTTCACCGCCGTCTTAAAAAGAATCGGCACCTGACCATCCGGATCCACCAGCGTGACCGGATTGTTGAAGGCATAGCTGTACCGATTCCACGTCTGCGGACGCTGCAGATGCGCGCTTTCCCGCGCCGGATCGACGCTCAGAAAGCGCGCCGTCCACGGGCTGCAGAAACGCGCACGCATGTAGTCGAGCTCGACCTGGACGCCGCCGGCTCCGCCGAGCGTACCAAGATCGCGCTCGTGCCCCGTGAAGCGCTTGCGCTCGGGATCGTTCGACGCGGCGAGGTCGGTCGGCTCGCCGAAGCCGAAGAAATGCTGGGTGCGCA
>JBCCOR010000257.1:0-7063 GCA_039025295.1 Acidobacteriota bacterium | reverse complement strand
TTGGCATTTTAGTGATAGGAGTTTTAGGGGTTGTGTCTATTTTTCACAATCAGTAGCAGGATGGTTTCATAGGATGTATATTTGCCCACGATCCCATTGGTCTGATAAAGTCAACAGGTCAATTAGGATGAACGCCTACTAGTCTGACAATATCTACTACATGGCATAGATATAGACCTGATATAGAGTGGCTCGAGCAGGCGCTGCAGGCGTTCACCGAGGCGCAGGCGCTGCAGCCGGCGAACAGCCTGCCGGCGTACTACCGCGGCATCACCTATCTGCGCCTGGCGCAGGGAGGCGATCCGGCGAGCGAGACGCTCGATCTGCGCCTGGCGGCGCAGGCGATCGCGTCGTACCAGGCGGCGCTCGAACGCGCGTCCACCATGTTTCAGGCGCACAACAGCCTGGGCGAGGTCTACCATCTGCAGGCGCTCCAGGCCGAGGCGCGCGGCGAATCGCCCGACGCGTTCTTCGCCCAGGCGCGCGCCGCGTACGCCAGCGCGCTGGCGCAGGCGCCGACGCATCCGACCGCGCTGACCACCCTGGCGTGGACGGACTATTTCGAAGGCAAGTTCCGCGTGCGCGCCGGGCAGGATCCAGGCGATTTTCTGGCGCGCGCGCGGGAGGGCAGCCGCACAGCGTTCGAGACGTCGGGGCGTTCGCGTGCGCTCCTGTGCGTGGCGAGTACGCACCGCCTCGAGGCGGAGTGGCGGCTCGCGCAGGGTGACGACGCCGGCGCGCGGCGGGCGATCGCCGCGGCGCGCACGCATTTCGAGCAGCTGCTCGCGCGCAATCCGGCGCACGCCGAGGGCCATCGATCGATGGGTCGACTGATGACCCTCGAAGCGCGCCGCCTGCGCGCCCGCGGCGCCGATCCTGAGTCTGCTCTCGCCGAGGCCCGCCGCTGGCTCGACGCCGCGCTCGAGCACGTCCCCGACGGCGGCAACTACTGGCTGGCGCTGGCGCGGCTCGAGCTTGCGGTGGGCGACGCGTCAGCGCGCGCCCGCGGTCGCGACGCGGTCGATCGGGCCCTTGCCCTGCGTCCAGGCTGGGCGAGCGCCGAGCGGGTGCGGACGCGGTTCATCAGTCACGCACCTTCGTCGTCGATTGGCGCCTAGGGATCGATGATGATTTCGATGTAGTCGGTGCCGCCGCTTTGCGTCGCGGGCGTATCCAGGGAAGGGTCTGGGAAGGCGGCCGATGACTGGATCATGACCTGGATCTTGGTTTCTTCTCCTGGGACCCTGCCGATGAGCTGATCGTGGCCATCTGTCGGAACCGGGATATCCGTGCCGATGCCAATCAGTGTGACCATCTGCTCTTCCCCCGTCTGATTGTCCAGCCGGAGAATGATCGCATCGACCTCGGCTGCTACCCTCTGCCGGTAGCTCAGCGCGAAAGAAGGGATGCTGGGATTGCCGATGACGACGCGACGGTAGTCGATCATCGATACGCCGTTCGCAGCAGTCTCGAGCTCGAAGCGCCTTCCATCGATCGTAAAATCATAATAGCCATAGGAGCTTACGCCATTGCGCGAGACACTGTCGCCGCTGACGCGCCGAACCTCTCCACGCTCACTTTCGACAAGAAACTGAGCGGGGCCCGTGAAGGGTTTCTGGTCGAATTTGACTTCCATGTTCTGCGCCGATTCATTGATGAAGCAGACGCGACCATTCAAACGCACAGCACCCGAATACAACTTGGGCGTACCTGTCCGCTTCTTGATAGCGATTGTCACGATGGGAGTTGTCTCATTTTCCTGGCTCATGCTTGCCTCTCGATCGTCGATGATTCAACAAATGCACTTGAAGGACTCTGTGCGTTGCTGATTCAACAGAGAGCAAAGACCATGCCCGACTTATCAGTGCGCCGTTCGCAGTAGACCGCCCATTCGGATGGCTTCGACCCGATTGGAATGGTGCGTATCGTCGGGTCAAACGTTCACGAACGTCCATCGTCGTCCACCAGCGGACGCACCTCGCTCAATCGCCCTCCATTCCCTCCCGCCGCACCCGCCGCACCCGCCGCCCCAGCGCCCGCGCCGACACCCCCAGCCGCAAAGCCGCCTGCGCCACGACGCCCTCCGCTTCCCGCAGCGCCGCGCGAATCGCCGACGCGTCGAGATCCTCGACCAGCTGCAGCCGCGGATGCTCGCGGATCAGGCGGTACATCGACGGACGGCTGATGCCGAGCTGGCGCGCGGCCGCGGCCGGCTCGAAGCGGTTGCTGCGCAGCGCCGCCTCGAGCTGCTCGGGCGTGACGTCGACAGGGCGCATCGCGTCGCCGCCGCCGGCGGACGCCGGCACGACGCCAACACGCGACGATGGCCCGTCGACGGCGCCCAGCGCCGCGTCGACCAGCAGCCGCTCGAGCCGCGGCGACATCCGCAAAGGCACGTCGCCCTGCGCGTCGATCACCATCTGGCGCACCACGTTGCGCAGCTGACGGACGTTGCCCGGCCAGTCGTAGCGCGCCAAGCGCGCCATCAGGCGACTCGGCAGCCAGGCCGGCGCCCCGGGATCGTCGCGGTCGAGGCCCGGGACGGGCGTCATCTCGGCCGAGGCCTCGCGCGCGAAGTGCAGGAAAAGCCGGCCGATGTCGTCGCGGCGATGGCGCAGCGGCGGCAGCCAGATCTCGTAGGCGGCCAGGCGGTGGAGCAGGGGCGTGCGGAACGCGCCCGCGGCCGCGCGCGCCTCGAGCGGCGCGTCGGTCGCGGCCACCAGGCGGACGTCCACCGGCACCGGCGTCTGCGCGCCCACCGGCACCACCTGCCGCGTTTCCAAGACCCGCAGCAGCATCGCCTGCACCTCGCCCGGCGCCTCGCCGATCTCGTCGAGGAAGAGCGTGCCGCCGTCGGCCGCGCGGAAATGACCCGCGCGCGCGTGCGCCGCGCCCGTGTAGGCGCCCTTGACGCTGCCGAAGAGCTCGGCCGCCGCCAGCGACGGCGTCAGCGCGCCGAGGCTGACCGCGACGAACGGCCGACCCGCGCGCCCGTGCCGATGCAGCGCCCGCGCCACGAGCTCCTTGCCGGTGCCGGTTTCGCCGCGCACCAAGACCGGCACGTCGAGCGCCGCCACGCGCGCGATCGCGCGATGGACCTGCGCCATCCGCTCGCTGTCGCCGACCAGATCGATCGGCAGCGCGGGCCGATGCGCCGGCGGATCGGGCAGGCGATGGAGGAGCAGCGCGACGCGATTCCCGAGCTCGAGCACGACGCCGTCGTCGAGCCGCGCCGACGCGATCGGATGCGCGTCGTCGACCCGCACCTCGTCGACCCGCAGCGCGGTCGTGCTGCCGTCGCGCCGCAGCGTCAGATCGCCGTCCACATCCGGCTCGAGCTGCCACGAACGCCGGCTGATGTACGGATCGTCGAGGGGCTCGGCGTCCCACAGCGCGCCCGGCGTGGCGAAGCCGGGCGCGCGGCGCGAGAGCGCGACGCGCGCGCCGGCGGCGAGCGTCGACAGCGTCGCGCGCTGGCCGATGCGCGACGCCACCGGATGGGCCAGCACGGTCAGCGCCGGCACGCGGCGCACGGTGTCTTCGTGAGGCTCCGGATCCGCAGCGTTCGTCAGCGTGGTTCCGTCGGTCACCGTGGTCCTCCCGCGATGCGTCTGCACAGCGCGATGGGCGCAACGACGTTGCGCCTGCGCTGTGCACGTTTGGATGATGTCCGTGAAACGTAGCAAAAACAGAGGATTGATGCGATGAAATCGACATTCATGCATCGACAGGTGGTAAACAGCTGGCATCCGCGTTGTTGTATGCGTAATCATGCATAAATTGACATTCGATCAACCGAAGAGGATTTCTCGATGCACCGTCCCGCCCGCCTTTGCCTACTCGTGCTCTTTGTTTGGCTCGCGCCCGCGCTCGCGTCCGCCCAGGACCGAATCGTCTACGACGACGCCCTGGCGTCCGACTTCCAAGACTGGAGCTGGGCGACCCGCGATCTCGACAACGCCGCGCCCGTCGCCGCCGGCACGCGCTCGATCGCGTTCGAGGCCGACGGCTTCACCGGGCTCTACTTCTTCGCCACGAACGGCCTCGAGCTGGCCGACTGGCGCGCGATCCAGCTGCAGATCCACGGCGGGCCGTCGGGTGGCCAGGGCATTCGGCTGCTGCTGCAGCAGGGCGGCAGCGCCGTGGGCGACATCGCGCTCGATCCGGCGCCGGCCGGTGCGTGGCAGACGGTGACGCTCGATCTGCGCGCGATCGGCCTCGTCGCCGGGCCGTTCGACGGCATCATCTTCCAGGACACATCGGGCGGCGATCAGCCGACGCTCTATCTCGACGAGATCGTCCTGCTCGAGGACGACGCGCCACCGCCGCCGCCGACATCGGCCCGCGTCGACGTCGATCCGAACGCCGATCGTCGGCCGATCGATCCGCGCATCTACGGCGTCGCCTTCGGCGATGCGAACCGCCTGGGCGAGGTCGGCTACACCGTGCGCCGCTGGGGCGGCAACTCGGTGACGCGCTACAACTGGCAGGCTGCCGTCCACAACACGGCGTTCGACTACTTCTTCCAGAACATCGTCGACGACGTCATCGATCCGGCCCTGCTGCCCGACGGCTCGAGCTCGGACATCTTCATCGACGAGGCGCTGTCGGCCGGCGCGGAGGTGCTGATGACGGCGCCCGCGATCGGCTGGACGCCGGTGCCGGTGCGCGAGAAGAAGTGGGCCTATTCGGTTGCCCAGTACGGTCCGCAGCTGCAGACCGAGTGCTCGTTCTACGGCCCGAATCCGCCGTTCTGGTGCACCGCCGACTCGGGCGACGGCCGCTGTGATCCGGCGGTCAACACCACCGGCTTCTGCGGACCCGACGGCACGATCGTCGGCAACGATCCGGCCGACACGTCGATGCCGATCGGGCCGAGCTTCGTCGGCGACTGGGTGCGCCACGTCGTGGGGCGGGTCGGCACCGCCGCCGAGGGCGGCGTGCGCTACTGGGCGATCGACAACGAGCCGATGCTCTGGCACAACACCCATCGCGATGTCGTCCCCGAGCCGCTCACCTACGACGCACTGTGGAGCCGCACGACCGCCTACGCCGACGCGATTCGCACCGCCGATCCCACGGCGGAGATTCTCGGCCCGGTGGTGTGGGGCTGGTGCGCCTACTTCTCATCGGCCGCCGACGCCGTTTTCCCGAACGGCTCGTGCACCGACGGGCCCGATCGCCAGGCCCACAACGATCTGCCGCTGCTCGCGTGGTACCTCGAGCAGGTGTGCGAGGCCGAGGTCCAGACCGGCACGCGGCCGATCGACTATCTCGACGTCCACATCTATCCGCAGGGCGACGTCGCCGGCCTCGGCGGCGCGTCCTCGAGCGAGGATCCGACGACCGCGGCGCGCCGGCTGCGCTCGGTGCGCGAGCTGTGGGATCCGACCCATGTTTCGGAGTCGTGGATCAACGAGGCGACCTACCTCATTCCGCGCATGCGCGGCTGGATCGACGCGCACTGCCCGGGCGTCGGCCTGGCGGTGACCGAATACCGCTGGGGTGAGGACGACGGACCGTCGAGCGCGCTGGCGCACGCCGAGGTGCTGGCGCTCTTCGGCCGCGAAGGCGTCGATCTGGCGACGCGCTGGGTGGCGCCGGCAACCGACTCGCGGGTCGAGGACGCGTTCGAGCTCTTCCTCAACTACGACGGCGCGGGCGCGCGCGTCGACGGCGACAGCGTGCGCGCGATCTCCGATCGGCCCGACGATCTCGGCAGCTACGCGATCGCCGGCGCCGACGGCGCGCTGTGGCTGGTCTTGATCAACCGCGCCACCGTGCCGCTCGAGGCCGCGGTGGCCGTGGCGGGCGTGATGACGCCCGGCGACGCGCCGCTCTACCGCTTCGACGGATCGAGCGGCCTCGCGCCGGCCGGCACCGTCGCGGTGGTCGACGGCGCGGTCGACTTCACGGTGACGCTGCCGGCGCGCTCGGTGACGCTGGTCGCGGCGCGCGGCGCGCAGGACGCGATCTTCGCCAACGGCTTCGAGTCGGGCGACACCGCGGCCTGGTCGGCCGCGCCCTGAGCGCTCAGCCGAGCGCGGCGACGGCGCTGCGCACCTGCGCGATCCCGCGCTCGATCTCGTCGGACGGCGTCGGGTTCTCCGGCGGGATCGGTGCGCCCTCGGGCCACAGGGCGCGCAGATCGCGGAGCGCGGCGCGCAGTCGATCGCCGGCCTCGCCCTCGAAGACGGTGGCGCGCTGCAGCGCGACCACGACGAAGCCGAAGGCATCGTGGTACTCGTTGGCGTCGGTGACCGTCGCGCCGGGCACGCCGATCCGGTACTCCTCGAGCGCCGTGTCCATCAGGTAGAGGATGATGTCCTTGGGATCGCCGCCGGCCTTCTCGGTGACCATCGCCAGGTTGGCCTCGGCGGCCGCGAGCTGCGGCTCGATGGTTTCGGCCGGCTGGCCGGCCTCGAGCGCCTGCGAGACCGCTTCGAAGAGCGCACCGTCGAAGCCGAAAGCGTCGAGCCCCGCGCGCTCGGCGGCGTGGGTCTCCGAGACCGGATGAAGCAGATGCGGGGCGGCCATCTCGGGCTCGCCGGCGCGGTAGAGGGCCAGGCCGGCCTCGACGTGGCCCGACATGAAGGCGAGGCGCTTGGGCAGCGGCAGCGCGCCGATGTCGTGATGGTCGTCGTCGTGATCCGCGGCTTCGGTCGACGATGCCGCGTGGTCGTCAGCGGGCGCCGGCGGATCGGCCGCGGCATCGGCGTTCTCACTCGGCTGCGGCGCGCAGGCAAGCGTGAGCGTGAGCAGGAGCGCGCAGGCGAGCGTCAGAAGGCGCAAGCGCGCGCGGTCGATCGCGTTGGAAGCGGGATTTGTCATCGTCGGGAGTCCTCGATCGCGGGCGCGTCGACGCCCGGTCAGCGTTTGTGTTCGGGGCTGTGGAAGTCGGTCTTGCAGCCGGCGTCCCAGGCTTCGGGCTGGTTGCCGTGGGCGGGGACGCCGCCCGCGTCCTTGAGCATCCGTGCCAAGTGGAGGCAGTTCCACACGAGAAAGGTCGTGTTGCGATTGGTGAAGTCGTTGTCCGGGCCCCCGGAGCCGGGGTCCATGTAGC
>JBCCOR010000256.1:0-7089 GCA_039025295.1 Acidobacteriota bacterium | reverse complement strand
CGCGCGATCGCTACCGCGTCCGCGTCCGCTTCGCCCGCGCCTGCCTGTGGACCACCCTCGTGCAGATGCCGCTGATGTTCGGCTGGGTCGGCTGGGTGCACGTCGACGTCTACGGCTGGACCTCGGGCGATCTCTACGGCTGGATCGCCGCGCTGCTGCTCGCCGTCTACGCCCTGAGCGGCATGTGGCTGCGCTACTACGCGGGCGACGCGCGGCGCGGTCTGACGGAGATGACCCGCCTGCTGGCGACGTTCGACGCCCCGGCGTCGGTCGGCGGTGCGTCGGACGCATCGGATCACACGATGGCGTGAGGGAAACCCTGACGATCTTCCTTCGTATGAACCTCCGATCGGCCGCGACCGATCTGTCGTCTCCTGCGTGTTCTTTCGGAGGTCCCATGGCTATCGTCCGCATTCGACCCCTGGTCGCCTTCCTGCTGACCCTCGCGACCGGCGCCGTCCAGGCTGCCGACGTCCGGCCCGCTGCACCCGCCACGGACGCGGTGCGCCTCGACGACAACGCGGGCCAGGCCCGCGACGACGACGCGCGTGCCACCTTCGATCGCTTCCTCGAAGCCTGGAACGTCGACGACGCAGCGGTCCGCGCCCGACTCCTCGAGGCGACGTGGGCCGACGATGCGGTCTACGTCGATCCGGGCACGGGCGAGATCCGCGGCCGCGCGGCCCTGCTCGACTACATGGCCGCGCTGCGCGGTCGCTTCCCCGGCAGTCGCGTCGAGCTGACCAGCGGCATCGACATCCAGCACGGCCGACTGCTGCGCTTCACCTGGCGGATGCGCGCCGCCGATGGCAGCCTGCTGGTCGACGGCACCGACTTCGGCGAGCTCGACAAGGCGGGGCGCATTGCGCGCCTGGTGGTGTTTCTCGGCCCGCTGCCCGAGCGCGACGATCCGTCGGCCACCGCCGATACCGCGGCGGCCGACTGACGCTCAGCTGCCCGCGACGCCGAGCCGCTCGAGGGCCCGACAGCCGTAGTCCTCACCCCCGTCGCAGCCGCGCCGGTAGAGCGTGATCGCCCGCGCGCGGTCGGCTGGGCCACCCTTGCCGGTTTCGACCAGATCGCCCAGGTAGGCGCAGCCGCGCGCGTCGTCGTCCGCGCAGGCGCGCGCGTAGAGCTGCCGCGCCTCGGCGAACGATTTCTCCACGCCCTGACCGCGCTCGTAGAGCACGCCGAGGTTCGCGCAGCCCATCGGATCGCCGCCCTCGCAGCCGAAGCGATAGAGGCGCTGCGCTTCGGCGTCGGACTGGGCGACCCCGTTTCCCTCTTCGTGAAGCACGCCGAGGTTGGTGCAGCCGGCGACGTGGCCCAGATCGCAGCCGCGGCGATAGAGCACAGCCGCCTCGGCCGGCGCGGCCGGCGCGCCCCGGCCCTTGACCATCAGGTAGCCGAGATTGACGCAGCCGCGTCCGCTGCCGCCGTCGCAGCCGCGGCGGTAGAGCGCGCGCGCCTTGGCGTCGCTCTGCGCCACGCCGAGGCCGTGCGAATGCAGATAGCCGAGGTTGGTGCAGCCGGCGGCTTCCTCGCCGTCGCACGCGCGGCTGAGCAGCTCGAACGCGGTGGCGTCGGACCGCTCGACGCCCTTGCCGTCGCTGTAGAGCACGCCGAGGTCGGTGCACGACGGCAGATAGCCGGCCCGGCAGCCGCGGTCGTACCACGTCGCCGCGCGCGCGTAGGACTGCGGCAGGCCGTCGCGCCCGTAGTAGTGCGCGTCGGCGTAGGCGTGACAGCGCGCGGCATCGCCGGCTTCACAGGCGCGACGGTCGGCGTGATCCTCCGCGGCAGCGGCGCCCAGGGCGAGCAGCGCGAGCGCAACGGCCGCGAGCGCGGCGCGCTGCACGCCCGGCATCCTTCGATGTTTCGGTCGCCTGTGCACAGTCGATCTCCTCAATCGCCGGTGGTCGATGACCACCAGTCGGTGTTGCCGTTCTCGAAGCCGTCGGTGAACATGCGCGGCAGCGCGAAGACGTGGAAGCGTGCGCCGAGCGGCATGTTGGTGTCGTCCTGGTTGATGATGCCCCACTGCCGACGGATGACGTCGTAGAGGATGCCGACGCGCCGCGGATTGACCGTCGCCGGCGGCGTGACGTCCTGCGACACCAGCAGCAGGCTGCCCGGCGCGTTGTTGAGCTGCGGATGGTCGATGTAGGTGATGCTGAACGAGAGCGATCCGGCCGTCGCCTCGTGCACGAACGCCGGCGTGACGCCGTCGGGATCGAGATCCTGCACCAGCACGTTGAACGACTGGCCGACCGGCATCGTCGCGTCGTCGAGATGGGTAACCGTCCACTGATCGGCGAACGCGCTGTAGCTGACCGCCAGCGGATGCGGATCGGTCGGCCCGGGCACGCCGTCGGGCGAACGGTTGGCGGTGACGAAGACCAGCCGGTCCGGGCGCACCGCGGTCAGCGGATTGGTGAAGAACGTGGTGTCGCCGGAGGTGTTGGGTCCGTTGGTGACGTGGATGAAGGTGTCGCTCAGGCCGCGCGCGGCGAAGACGTGGTAGCCGCTGCCGACCGGCATCGCCCGGTTGTTGCCGTTGGTGATCGACCAGCGATCGGCGGTGCTGTAGAAGAGGTTCGGATCGTCGTCGTTGGGCACGGTGATCAGCACCGCACCGGGGTTGAGCCAGGAGGTGACCAGAACGATCGCGTCGTCCTGATCGTTGACGACGGTCGCTTCGTCGAGCAGCGTGGTTTGCAGCAGGGTGTTGCCCGACTGGTTGATGTGCGGAAAGAAGACGATCTGGGCGAATGACGCCGAGGCGAGAAAAACGCTCAGCAGCCATCCGACGAGCAGCGGACGAACGGCGAACGAGAAACGACGCGAAACAAGCATGGCTCGACTCCTCGAAAAACAGCGGCGCGTCAACGATCGTGGGAGTCGGCGGCCGACGGCCCGATCGTGACGCGCGGTGGACGGTCGGCGGCGGACGGCGTCCGCGGCAGGACAATGCTGGCGCCGATCCGCTCGTGCGGCAGATCGGCTTCCGGCGGAAACACGACTTTGATCACGCGCACGCCGTCGGTGCGCCACTGGCCCTCGCGCAGCAGCCAGGTCTGAACGAAGCTCGCCACCGACTGCCGCGCCGCGTCCTGCACCCGCGCCAGATGATCGGCGCGCAGCGCGTAGGCGGCCAGCTGCGGCGTGATCGTGCGCTCGAGCGCCAGCAGCTGTTCGTCGGCGTCGAAGCGCAGCCAGTCGGCCTCGACCCGCTTCTGCATGCGCTCGGTGCGGATCGCCGCCGGCAGCGTCGGCCGGATCGCAGGCGCGTAGACGACGACCGTGTCGCCGGCGATCTCGAGCCGCCACGGATCATTCAGTCGCAGGTGATAGCGGTAGACCACCGGCACGCGGATCTCGCTGACGGTGGTGCCGAGCGGCACGACGTCCCAGAGCACGCGGCGCTCGTCGGTGCGGGTGAAGGTTTCGACCACCTCGGCGCTGGCGAGCTCCAGGCGGCCGCCGTCGGTGGGGCGGATCGTCGGCAGCGCGGCCAGGAAGGTGTCGGTGATCGTGGCGCTGGTGAAGCCTTCGGCCACGGCCCGGACGCCCGCGCCCGCGCGCGCCGCCAGATCACCGACGCCCTGCGCGGCCCGCGCCGCCTGATCGAGGGTCATGCGGTAGCCCCAGAGCAGGCCGCCGACCACGATCGCGAGGGCCAGCAGCGCGGCCAGCGGCCAGCGCAGGGCGACCCAGACCGCGGTGCGCGGTCCATCGTCGCGACGATCGCCGTTCGGCGTCGGCGGCAGGACGGCCTGCGGGGCGTCTGGCAACGTCAGGCGCTCTGGATCATCGGCGGTTCGACGCCGGTATGCGCTTCGACGCGGTTGCGCCCGTTCTCCTTGGCGCGGTAGAGCGCTTCGTCGGCCTTGCCGATCAGCGCGCGCGGCGCGTTGTCTTCTTCGGCCGCGGTCAGGCTGGCGAGCGATGACACGCCGATCGAGCAGCGCACCTGGAGCGTGCCGCCGTCCTCGAGCGGCACGCGCAGGCCCGCGACCCGCAGGCGCAGCTTGTCGGCGAGCATGATCGCCGCCTGCAGATCGGTCTCCGGGAAGACCAGCAGGAATTCCTCACCGCCGTAGCGTCCGAGCGCGTCGTTGGCGCGCAGCGCGCCCGACAGCGCCTCGGCGACGTCTTTGAGCACGGCGTCGCCGGTGAGATGGCCGTAGCGATCGTTGATCGACTTGAAGTGATCGAGATCCGCCACGGCCACCGCCAGCGGTCGATCGTGGCGCAGCGCGCGCTGGGTTTCCTTCTCGAGATAGCTGAGGATCGCCTCGCGCCGCAGCTGACCGGTGAGTCCCTCGTAGGTCGCCGAGGTGAACAGGCGGACGTTCTCGAACATCGCCGCGACGTTGCCGGCCAGGAAGGTCAGCACCTCGAGCTCCTCGGGCGCGTGCGACTGGCCGGCCTCGTAGGCGCCGAAGATCAAGAGGCCGGTCAGCTTCTCCCGGCTGACCAGCGGCACCATCAGGCTGGCGCCCATGCCCTGCAGCCGCGGGCCGAAGGTTCGCCGGCTGGCCCGCAGCACCTGCTTGAACGGCAGCGGACGCGCCGCCTTGCGCAGCAGCACGAGGCCGGCGTCGTTGGGCGGCAGAATCAGCTGCGGCACGCTGCGCGGGCGCTCGAGATCGCGCGGATCCCAGGCCGAGGCGGTGCTCATCAGGGTGTCGGAATCGGGGTTGGTGAGCAGCAGGACGCAGAAGCGCGAGGCGAAGATCGTCCGCAGCTCGGCCACCAGGCGCTGGCCCATGGCGTTGAGATCGCCCAGGGCCGGCAGCTCGGCGATCAGCGCGGCAAGCCGCTCGCGGCGCTGCTGACGCTCAGGGAAAATGCGCCGATCGATCAGGTTCTGCACGGTGTGGCGCACGGGCAAGAAAAGCAGGCCGATCAGCAGCGTGGCGACGCTGCTATACCAGCCGAGCGCGCGCTCGTCGACGTTCATCATGCGCGGCAGCAGCGCACCGCCGACCACCATCATGCCGGCGTAGGCCAGCACCAGCGCGCTGGTCTGGATGGCGTAGGTCAGGCCGCGGCGAACGACCAGCTCCAGGTTGAACGGCCGCTGACGCGCGATCGCCGCGGTGAAGGTCAGCAGCAGGAGCAGGGCGGCCATCGCCTCGAAGCCGCTCGCCGGACGGGCAATGCTGTCGCCGCGGACGGCGCCGACCACGGTCAGCACGAACAGCGGCAGGGTGCCGAAGAGCACCACGCCGGCCTGGATGCGCCCTTCCGAACCGGGGTGGCGCAGCGCCGCCAGGCCGAGCACGCCGATCACCAGCAGACCCCACAGCGGCAGCACCAGGCGGTGCACGAGCGCGTCGAGCGTGGTCACCTGCAGCGGCAGGCCGATGCCAAACACGCCGGTCGCAAGCGCCGCCAGGCCGAGGCCGACGCCCAGACCGAGCGCGAAGGCATAGAGCCCCGGCACGACCCAGCTCTGGCGCTGCAGCCAGCGCGGACGCCCGGGAATCAGCAGCGCGAGATGCAGCATCAGGGCCATGCGGACGCCGATCAGGAAGAAGGCGAAGGCGAGATTCAGGTGGTACCAGGCACCGCTCGACGCCACGCCCTCGGGCCGCGCGAGGGTGAAGGCGAACGCGATCGACAGGGCGAAGAGCAGGCGTCCGCGCAGATCGTCGAGGCGCTGCAGGGTGAGAAACGCGATGCCGAGCATCAGCAGCAGTGCGAAGCCGTTGAGGATGCGCACGCTCCAGCCGACCGCAACGCCGGGCGTCACGCTGAGCGCCAGCGGCACGCCCTCGCGGGTGAGCGACAGCGCGAGCGGCCGATCGCGGCTGAAGTCGGCCGCGATCTCGTCGTAGGTCGCCTCGTCAGGCACCGCCACGCCGTCGATCGCGATCAGCAGGTCGCCGGCGCGCACGCCGGCGCTGTGGGCGGGGCTGTCGGGCACGACCGCGGTCAGCGCCAGCCCGGCGCCCCGCTGCACCATGGTCACGCCGATGCGCTGGCCGGCGTTCTGCTGCGCCTCGCGCAGCTGCAGGCCATAGAGGATCAGCAGAATCGGCAGCAGCACCCAGGCCGCGAGCCGGTAGGCGCGCACCGTCACCTGCTGGCGGGCATGATCGGGCGGATGGAAGATCGGCGTTGGTTACGCTGCTGCTCGGCCTTGGCCTGATGGTCGTTGGTACGTTCTTCACCGGCGGCGACGATGGCTGGTTGGTCAGCATTTTCCGCAGTCCGTTCCATTACATGGGTGCAGTATTCACCTTGTTGGTTGTATTGCAGCTATCGTTGGCGAAAACAGGGCTTCGCCGAGACTCGGCTTATGAGCAAGTGGATGTCGAAGCCGTTGATCTTACGCCGTGGAAGTTCGCTCCGCTGGTCGGTGGATTGCTCTGTGTATTTGCCGTTTCCGTATATGTGTTTTTCGCCTTGTAGGAAATCTTCTATGCAATTCAAAACTCTCGCGATCGTCGCTCTATTGAGTTTCTGCTTTGAAACCGCCTCCTTTGCTCAAGTCGAAGACTTCGATTCCATCAAGCTCTACACGCTGAAGAACGCAACCGGCATGACGGTGAAGGTCACCAATTATGGAGCAATCATCACCTCGATTATGGTTCCTGATCGCTACGGAAAAATGGCCGATGTCGCGTTGGGCTACGACCGAGTTGAAGATTACATCAACGCAGTGGACAAGCCCTACTTTGGCGCCGTCGTCGGGCGTTATGGAAACCGAATTGCGAATGGCCAGTTTACGCTGGAAGGCGAGACCTATTCACTGCTGACAAACAATGGTGACAACCACCTTCATGGCGGTGCGATCGGTTTCGACAAAGTTGTCTGGACGGTAGAAGCGTACGAAGAAGGCAGATCGTTGAAGCTATCCTATCTGGCCAAGGATAAAGAAGAGGGTTACCCAGGCAACTTGCAGCTCTACGTCACTTACACACTGTCCGGCGACAACTCGCTGGTAGTCGATTACTTCGCTACCACGGACAAAGCGACTCCGGTCAATGTTACTCAGCACACCTACTTCAACCTGAAGGGCGAAGGCGAAGGCACGATTCTTGATCATGAGTTGATGTTGAATGCCAATCAGTTCAT
>JBCCOR010000255.1:0-7099 GCA_039025295.1 Acidobacteriota bacterium | reverse complement strand
GCGCAGCAGCCCGGCGACGCCTTCCCCACCCGCCTTCGACGCCGCTCGAGCCGCATCACCTTCTGGCGCGAAACCGTCACCCGACTCGATTCGCTGGTCCGGCCCACCGTCGGCGGATTCGACGCCAAGGGCTTCGGCCTCGGCGGCTGGAACGTCGACGTCCATCACGTTTACGATCCCGCGCGCCGCACGCTCTACCGCGGCGACGGCACCCAGCGCGTCTCCTGGGCGCTCGGCCCGGTGCTCAATCTCTTCGCCGGCGTCGGCACCTCGGGCTACACCGGCGACGGCGGCGACGCCAAGGCCGCCCGCTTTGACTTCCCGGGCGACGCCGCCGTCGGCCCCGACGGCAGCGTCTACGTCGCCGACCGCAGCAACTACGTCGTCCGGCGCATCGCGCCCAGCGGCATCGTCACCACGGTTGCCGGCAGCGGCGATCGATGCGTTCTCTCCGGCGGCGGCAGCAAGGGCGAGAACGGCGACGACGAAGGCAAGGGCGGCGGCGGACCCGGCACGGGCGAACCCTGCGCCGAAGATTTGCCCGCCCTCGACGCCAGCTTCAACGCGATCACCGGCATCGACGTCGATCGCTTCGGCCGGCTCTACATCGTCGATCGCCTGCAGCGCTGCGTCTTCCGCCTCGAGGCCGGCATCGTGCGCCGCGTCGCGGGCGTGTGCGCGCTGCCCGACGACGGCGGCGGCGGCAAGGGCGAGCGTGGCGCGGCGGAGGGCTTCGGCGACGGCAGCCCCGCCCTCGACGCCTTCTTCGACGCGCCCTTCGACGTGGCGGTGATGCCCGACGGCACCTTCTACATCAGCGATCGCGACGGCGATCTCGTGCGCTACGTCCTGGGCGGGCGCATCTACAGCATCGAAACCAGCGAGGCGCTCTTCTTCTCGCGGCCGCAGTCGCTCCACGCCGTCGACGACGGCACGCTCTACATCGCCGAGAACCAGCGCATCCTGCGCTACGACCGCAGCGGCACGCTGTCGGTGATCGCCGGCACCAGCGTGGACGCCATCTCCCCCGACGGCGCCGACGCCGCCACCAGCCCGATCGACGAGCCGGGCGGGGTACTCGCCACCGACGACGGACGCGTGTACTTCGTCGAGCAGGGCAGCCAAACCCTGCGCTACGTCGACGGCGAGGGCACGCTGCGCACCGCCGCGGGCAACGGCCAGCGCAACGACACCGCGCCGGGTGCCCCGGCGCGCGCGACGCCCATGCGCGGACCGCAGGGCCTGGCGCTGTCGCCCAGCGGCGTCGTGCTGATCGTCGACGGCTTCCAAGACCGCATCTTCGCCCTCGAAGGGCCGATGAGCGACTACGACGACGACGGCTACCGCGTCACCGAGCCTGGCGGTCGCGTGATTCATGAATTCGACGCCCAGGGTCGGCATCTGCAAACCGTTCACGGCCTGACCAGCGCCACGCTGCTCTCGTTCGGCTACGACGACGCCGGCCTGCTGACCTCGATCACCGACGCCGACGGCCAGGCGACGACGGTCGCGCGCGGCGGCGCGACGACCACGATCACGGGTCCGTTCGGTCAGGTCAACACGCTCGCGATCGACGCGCAGGGCGATCTCGCTTCGCTGGCCAACCCGGCCAGCGAAGCGCACAGCTTCACCTACGGCTTCGGCCTGCTCGAAGCTGCGACCGATCCGCGCGGCGGCGTCAAGGCCTATCGATACGACGCCCGCGGGCGATTGGAAACGGCCGAGGACGAAGGCGACGGTCGCCAGACGTTCAGCCGCTTCAAAAGACGCGGCAGCGACGACCACACCGTACGCCGCACAACCGCCGAAGGGGTCGAGAGCCGTTTCGTGCTGCGCAAATGGTCGACCGGCCAGGAGCTGCGCACGCAGCGCCTGCCCGACGGCGAAACCGTCGAGACCGTCACCAACCGCGCCACCGGTGAGACCACGCGCGTCACCCTCGCCGACGCCCAGCTGCGGCGCAGCCGCGCGCCCGATCCGCGCTTCGGCATGCAGGCCGGCTTCGACCAGCGCGCCGTCGCGCGCATGCCGTCTGGCCTGACGCGCGAGCGCACAACCACCCAGAGCGCAAGCTTCGCGACGCCCGGCGATCTCTCGACCTTCGAGTCGCTGCGCACGACGTCGACCATCAACGGGCGCACGTCGACCCGCGACTACGACGCAGCCACGCGCCGCTGGACCGTGACCTCCGCCGCCGGGCGCATTGCGCAGGTCGACACCGACGCGCGCGCGCGCATCACGCGTCTCGCCTCGCCGCAGGCCGCGCCGGTCACCACCACGTACACCGCGTCGGGCCGCATCGAAACCCTCACCCGCGGCGCAAGCCCGGGCACCAGCCGCGTCACGCAGTTCGGCTACGACGCGCGCAACCGGCTCGACACGATCACCGATCCGACGCTGCGCGTGCTGCGCTTCGAGCACGACGACGCCGACCGCGTCACCCGGATCGTCCTGCCCGATACGGCGGCGATCGATCTCGACCACGACGTCAACGGCAACCTGATCGCGGTGACGCCGCCCGGCCGGTCGGCCTACGGCTTCACCTACACGCCCACCAACCGCCTCGAAACGCTGACCCTGCCGGACACCGGCCAGGGCGTGGCGACCGAAACCCGCGTCTACGACCGCGATCAGCGCCTGACCGGCATCACCCGCCACGACGGCCGGCAGATCGCTTACGCCTACGATCCCGACGAGCAGCAGCTGGTCGCGATCACGAGCCCGCGCGGCGTGACCACGCTGCGCTACGACGAGCCGACCGATCAGCTGGCGCAGATCGTCGATCCCGACGGCGAAACGCTCGCGTTCACCTACGACGGCCCGCTGCGCACCGGCGTCGCGTGGTCGGGCACCGTCCAGGGCGACGTCGACTGGACCTTCGACAGCGACTTCCGTCCGGCCACCGAGTCGGTCAACGGCGCCGGCCCGATCACCTACAGCTACGATCCCGACAGCCGCCTGCTCGGCGCCGGCGCGCTGGTCGTCACGCGCGAGCCGACGACCGGCCGCGAGGCGACCACCGCGCTCGGCCTGGTCGGCTCGACGCGCACCTACACGCCGTTCGGCGAGCTCGACACCCACACCGTGACCTACGACGGCCAGGTGATCTACAGCGAAGATCTCGACTACGACGATCGCGGCTGGATCGACGGGATCCAGCGTATGCAGAACGGCACCGGCAGCCAGTGGACCTACGGCTACGACCTGCGCGGCCGGCTCGAGACGGTTACGCGCGACGCCCTGCCGTTCGCCGACTACACCTACGACACCAACGGCAACCGGCTGTCGACGTCGGGGCCGTTCGGCAGCGTCACGCCGGCGGAGGTCACCGTCGACGCGCGCGATCGGGTGCTCGCCTACGGCGACCGCACCTACACCTACCGCGACGACGGCTCGCGCGCGACCCAGACCCAGAGCGGCCAGACGGTCAGCTACGGCTACGACGTCTTCGGCAACCTGCGCAGCGTCGATCTCGGCGACGGCACGGTCATCGACTACGTCACCGACGGCCAGCAGCGCCGCATCGGCAAGCGGGTCAACGGCGCGCTCACCCAGCGCCTGCTCTACCGCGACGCGCTCAACCCGATCGCGATGCTCGCCGCCGACGGCAGCGTCGAGACGCGCTTCGTCTACGGCACGCGGCCGAACGTGCCCGACTACATGGTGCGCGGCGGCGTCACCTACCGCGTCGTCGCCGACCATCTCGGCAGTCCGCGCCTGATCGTCGACGTCGCCACGGGCGCCATCGCGCAGGAGCTGCGCTACGACGCCTTCGGCCGGGTGCTGCTCGACACCAACCCGGGCTTCCAGCCGTTCGGCTTCGCCGGCGGCCTCTACGATCCGCAGACCGGCCTGGTGCGCCTCGGCGCGCGCGACTACGACCCCGTGCTCGGACGCTGGACGGCGCCCGACGCGCTCGGCTTCGCCGGCACGATGAGCAATCTCTACACCTACGCGCGCAACAGCCCGGTGACCTATCTGGACGTCAACGGCCTGGCCGAGCGCTCGTTCCCAGTCGATCGGGACGCGACGACGTCGTTCATCTCGGAGATCAACGAGATCGCCGAGTCGGGCGGCGCCGACATCCCCATCGGCGATTTCCTGAAGACGCTCAATCTGCCGGAAGAGGAACTGAAACGCCTCAACGACCGACGCGGCGACATCACGCTCAAGTTTCCCGATCCGACGCAGGGCGAATTCTGCAACAGCGGTGAGAAAACCACCGTTCCCATCCCGGGCGCCGGCCCGCTGAGTCTGAAAATCAAGGACGAGTTCAGTGGCGACATCGAAGTCAGCGAGGATTCGATCAAGCTCGATGGTCTGAAGGGCCTCTCGGCCGGCGTCGGCTTTGCGCGTAAAGGTGTCGACTCCCTCACAATCGAACCCGGCCTGGTCACCGTCGAGTTTTGAACACGTCCCTCGACCGGATCGATCGGATCACGCTGCTGACGCTCAGCGTATCGCTGGGCGTCCTCGCCGCGCCGTTCCTCTCGACCTTCGGCGTCGCGGGCGTCACGTTCGTCCGCACGCCGCTGATCCTGATCGCTTTGGCGCTGCTCTTCCACTGGAAACCGCCCTTCGGACGGCTGTTCTTGGCGCTGAGCTGCGTCTACTGGATCTGGATGGCGGTCTATCACGTCTACGAGATGTTCTTCTTCGATCCGTCGGCACCGCGTTCGTTCTACGCCCTCGACGCGGCGGTCTTCGTCCCGCTCCCGCTCTGCTTGCTCCAGCTCGTCCGCGTGTTTCGGCGCCGTGATGAGGAAGAACCCCGTTGAACAGTTTCGATCTGCGAACCCCGCGACCGACTGAGGACAATCCCATGCCCTGTCGAACCCCACGCTGCACGTACCGCCCGATCCTTTTCGCGAGCCTGCTGTTCGCCCTCCTCCTTCCGCTCGCCGCCCTCGGCGCGTCGGCGCCCCCGGAGAACGCAAACGCCGCGTCCGGCCCCGCGCTGATCTTCGCGGACGGCTTCGAGACCGAGACCTCCGAATTTTGGGCCGCAACCGTGCCCGCCGTCGAACTGCGCCTCATTGAGCCGCTGCCCGGCGCCGCGGTCAACGACGCGTTCACGGCGCTGATCCTCGAGGCGCGCACCATCACCGGCGTCGACGTCGACTTCACGACGGTCGAGATCGAGCGCGACGGCGCGCCGTTCGCGGCCACCTGCTTCGTCGAAGCCGACGGCCGCACGGTCACCTGCACGCCCGACGGCTCGTTCAGCGAGGGCCAGGTGAATCTCGTCGCCCGCGTGCGCGATCTGCTCGGCCGGTCGTCGCGCCCGGTCGCGACGTCGTTCATCGTCGACACGAACGAGCCCTTCATCGCGATCAGCAGCCCGGGCGACGGCTTCGTCACCGCCGATCCGACGGTGGTCGTCACCGGCACGGTCAGCGAGACCGCCACGCTCACCGTCGACGATCTGCCGGTCACGGTCGAACCCGATCTCAGCTTTGTCACCGATCCGATTCCGCTCGAGGAAGGCGGCAATCTCCTCACGTTCGAGGCCGGCGATCCGGCCGGCAACTCGGGATTTCGCACCCTGCTGATCGAGCGCGATACGACCGGACCTAACGTCGTCGACGTCGGCCAGCTGGTGATCCTGCCCAACCTCGACGGCGTCCATCTCGACGTCACCGGCGGACCCGGCGCCGCCGAGCCCGGCGCCACCGTGCGCATCGAGAACCTCGCGACCGGCGCGATGGTCGACGTGATCGCTGGCCCCGACGGCTCGTTCGCGATCTCGATCGCCGGCGTCGCCAGCGACGTGCTGCGCTTCGTCGTCGCCGACGCGGTCGACAACCGCTCGCCCGTCGCCGACGTCGAAGCGCCCTGGCAGCTGCCGGTCGATCCCACGACCGTCGCGCCGCCGCACGACTTCACCATCCCGCTCGATTGGCAGGGCTCGCTCGCTTTCCTCTACGAGGGCCCGGATGCGATCCAGACCGATGTAGCCGCCCCCGGCACCATCGTCGCCAAGCGCGTCGCCTGGCTGCGCGGACGCGTCGTCGACCGCGCCGGCAGTCCGCTCGGCGGCGTCCGCGTCAGCGTCCAGGGCCAGCCCGAGCTCGGCCGCACCCTGACCCGCGCCGACGGCCACTACGATCTCGTCGTCAACGGCGGTGACGTCGTCGTGCTCGACTTCGATCGCCCCGGCCTGCTGCCGGCGCAGCGCCCGATCCTGACGCCCTGGCGCGACGCGCGCGTGCTCGACGACGTCGTCTTGATCGCGTTCGACCCGGTCGTCACCACCGTCCTCGCCGACGCGCCGGCCGTCCAGCTCGCCGAGTCGACGCCGCAAACCGACGCCGACGGCACGCGCCAGGCGACCGTGCTCTTCCCGCCCAACACCGAGATCGAGCTCGCGTTCGCCGACGGCTCGACCCAGTCGCTCAGCCAGATCGACGTCCGCGCCACCGAGTACACCGTCGGCGACAATGGCCCCGCGGCCATGCCCGGTGAGATTCCGCCGCTCGTGGCCTACACCTACGCCGTCGAGCTCAGCGCCGACGAGGCCGTCCGCGCCGGCGCCAAGGAAGTCCGCTTCGGCCAGCCGGTCTTCGTCTACGTCGACAACTTCCTCGACTTCCCCGTCGGCGAAACCGTCCCCGCCGGCTTCTACGACCGCGATCTCGGCCGCTGGCAGGCCGCCGACAACGGTCGCGTGATCGAGATCCTCAGCGTCGACGGCGCGGGCCAGGCGATGCTCGACATCGACGGCGACGGCGCGCCCGACGATCCCAAGTCCCTGAGCGAGCTCGGCGTCACCAGCGAAGAGCTGATCGCCCTCGCCGGCCGCTGGCCGATCGGCGCCACGCTCTGGCGCGTCGCCGCTGACCACTTCACGCCCTGGGACTACAACTGGCCCTTCTCCCCGCCCGACGACGCCGAGCCGCCGCCGGAAGAGCCCGAGGAATCTGACGAGCCGCCCGATCCCGACAACCCCGACACCGACGACGACGACAGCGACGGCGACGGCAATCCGGTGGATCCCGGCGACGACGCCGGCGGCGACGACGCCGACAACGACGGCGAGTGCGACGACGGCGAAGACTGCGTGCCGCCGGTCGAAGATCCCACGCCCGAGGATCCGTGC
>JBCCOR010000254.1:0-7102 GCA_039025295.1 Acidobacteriota bacterium | reverse complement strand
CCGCGGCTACGCCCATCCCAACGTGCTGGTGAGCACCGACTGGGTGGCCGAACACGCGGCTGTCGATCGATTGACTCACGGTGCGGTTTCTCCTGCGCGCGCGGGACTGCGAACGGTGGATGCGCGCGATGTGCGTAGATGGGAATGCGGCGTGCGAAGGCCGCGGGACCGATGGCGATTGTGGCACAGGGCCCGGTTTCGGCGAACGGGCGTCCAAGCGTTGCCAGTGACGGATGGCCGGCTGGCTGACGTCGACGCCCGTCGAGATCCTTCGTGCGCATCGCGCGAGCGGTTACACTGAATGAAGCGTCCGACGCCGGTGCGTCACCTGCCCCGCAAATTCGCGCACCGACGCATCCATCGCGTGCGCTTTCACGTACGTTCTTCCATGGTTGTGCACCGTTTGCCTCGCCTTCGCCCGCTTTCGACGCCGCGCCTGCGCGGTCTGTCCGCCGCCGCCACTCTGCTGCTGATCGCGTTCTTCGCGGCGACGGCCGCTGTCGCCAGCGCCGACAAGCGTCCCGATCCGCGGCTGTTCCCCGTGCCGCCGTCGCTCGAGCCGAACGTCGCGTTTTGGACGCGCGTCTACAGCGGCCACGACGACGACACCGTGCTGCTGCACGACGATCGCCATCTGCAGGTCGTCTACGCGGCGATCTCGATGGCCGACTTCAAGGATTTGTCCGACGGGCGCAAGCGTCTCAAGCGGCGCGAGCGCATCCGCGAGCGCAAGGCCCACTACGCGGCGATGCTCGACGATCTCGCCGCGGGCCGCGACGGCGGTCCCGATCCGGCCCGCGCGGCCGACATGGCGCGCATCGCAGCGCTGTTCAACGACGTGCCGGGCGGACGGTCGAAATACCGCGCGGCCAAGGCGCGCCTGCGCACCCAGACCTGCCTGCGCAACCAGTTCGCCGGCGGCATCGAGCGCTCCGGCCGGTACATGACGCACATCGAGGCGACCTTCCGCGAGGCCGGTCTGCCCTTGGCGCTGACCCGCCTGCCGTTCGTCGAATCGCTCTTCCGCGAGCAGGCCAAGTCGTCGCGCGCGGCGGGCGGCATCTGGCAGTTCATGCCGTCGACCGGGCGGCTCTACATGACCCTCAACGCCGTCCACGACGAGCGCTACGATCCGCTGACCGCGACCCGCGCTGCCGCCAAGCTGCTCACGGCCAACCACGCCAACCTCAAGACCTGGCCGCTGGCGATCACCGCCTACAACCACGGTCGCGCGGGCATGGCGCGGGCGGTGCGCAAGCTCGGCACGCGCGATCTCGGCACGATCGCCGCGCGCTACCGCTCGCGCACCTTCGGCTTCGCATCGCGCAATTTCTACAGCGAGTTCATTGCCGCGGCGGCGGTCTACGCCGATCGCGAACGGCTGTTTCCAGGCGTCGAGCCGCTGCCGCCGCTGACCTACGACGTCTTCGCGCCGCCGCGCTACGTCGCCCTGCCGGCGCTGGCCGCGGCCGCCGACACCGAGCTGGACGCCCTGCGCGCGCTCAACCCGGCGCTGCAGCGCGCGATCTGGCGCGGCGATCTCTACGTGCCCAAGGACTTCACGCTGCGCGTGCCCGACGGTACCGGCGACCGCTTCAGCCGCGCCTTCGCCGGCCTGTCGGGCGACGTCGTGGCCGACGGTCAGCGGGTGACGCGCTACCGCGTGCGCCGCGGCGACACGCTCGGCCGCATCGCCGCGCGCCACGGCACGACCGTCGGCGCGCTGCAGCGCGCAAACAACCTGCGCAGCGCGAATCGCATCCGGGTGGGGCAGGTGATCGAGATTCCGAAGGCGCGCGGCGGATCGCGGCGCGCGTCGTCCTCGGCAGCCGCGCGCGCGACGCCGGCGCGCGCCACCGCGTCGGCCGGCGGCGGGGCGGCATACGTCGTGCGCCCGGGCGACACGCTGTCGGCGATCGGCGCGCGTCACGGCGTGTCGGTCGACGTGCTACGACGGGTGAATCAGCTGCGCAGCGCCGACCAGCTGCGCGTCGGCCAGCGACTGCGCATTCCGGCAGCGGGCACGGTCACGCACGTCGTGCGGCGGGGCGAGACCCTGACGCGGATCGCGGCGCGCTACGGCACCACGGCGCGGGCGATCCGCAGCGCCAACGGCCTGCGCGGCGACCTGATCCGGCCGGCGCAGGTGCTTGTGATCCCCGCCGGCTGAGGCCGACAGGGAAGCGACGCTAGACGATCGGCAGACGGGTCAGCGGCGCGGGCGTGGCGAGCAGCGCCCGCGCGGCGGCGGACAGACGACGACGCGGCAGCAGGACCGGGCCGTCGATCGCGATGGGCCTGTCGGCGGCCGTCGATTCAGCGACGGTCGCAGTGGCGGCGAGCGGACTGCGCGCGGTTGGATCTGCCGGGGAAACGGATGGCGGAGCGGTGGGGAAGACGAGCGCGGTGGAAGCCATGGCGTCATTGCAGCGGGTGGGCGCGTCGTCCGATGCGCGCAACGATGGCCGCAGGCAGGCGAAATGTGGCAGCAATAAGGCGGCCTTCGGTGCGCCGCGACTTTGGCGCCGCTGCGCGGGGGTTTCGCGCTTTGGCAGACGTTGGACAGGCCTCCTGCTAGAATGCGCAGCGTCATGAATTCCAGAAGACATCAGGCCGGTTCGATCGGCGCACGCGCGTTCGTTCTTGCGTGCGCCGCGCTGATGATCGGCGCGACGGCGGTGGTGTTCGCCGGTGAGCTCAAAGGTGAGATCGAGCTCACCGGCCGCGGCAGCAAGCGCGCCGCGCTGCAGCATGGCGTGGTGTGGTTCGTTTCCGACGCGGCGGTCGAGCGACCGGCGCCCTACGCCGAGCCGGTCGACATGGCGACCGTGCGCAAGTCGTTCGTCCCGCGCGTGCGCGCCGTACCCGTCGGCACGACGGTGCGCTTCCCGAACCAGGATCCGATCCTGCACAACGTGTTTTCGGTCACCCCCAACAACAGCTTCGACCTCGGCCTGTACAAGCGCGGCGAGTCGGCGTCCTACACGTTCGAGCATCCGGGCGTGGTGCGCGTGTTCTGTAACGTGCACCACGGCATGATCGCCTACGTTGTGGCGGTCGACACGCCGTACTATGCACAGCTCGATCGCGACGGCATTTTTCATCTGACCGAGCTGCCCGAGGGACCGGGAACGCTCACGATCTGGCACGAGCGCACCGGGCTCAGCGAGCACGCCGTGACCGTCCCTGCGGCTGCGGCTGCGGCGGCGCGTACGTTCACGCTCGAGGTCAGCCTGCCGCCGCTCCCTCCGCATCGCAACAAATTTGGGAAGCCCTATGCCCGCGGACGCGCCAAACGCTACGGCGGATCGCCCTGAACTCATCCATTCACTGATCACCCGGCTGCTGATCACCTGCGTCGGCCTGACCGCCCTGGCGGTGCTGGCAGCGGTGCTGATCACCGAGTTCATCGGCCGCCACATGGCCGACCAGGCGGTCCGCGACGCCCTCGAACGCGCCGGTTCGGTGCAGATATCGCTTGAAGAAGAACGCCTGCAGCGGCTCAGCCTGTCGGCCAATCTCTTCGTCAACGATCCCTATTTCTCAGCCTACGTCGCCGAGGCGGCCACGTCGGGCGATACGCTCTCGATCCTCGACCAGCTCGACGAGCGCCAGCGCGATCTCGGTTTCGACATGGCGATGGTGCTCGATCCCGACGGTCAGGTGCTGGTGCGCACCGACCGGCCGACGATCGACGGCAGCGAGGATTTGAGCAGCGATCCGCTGATCGCGCAGGCGCTCGAGAACTACGAGGCCTACGGCATCTGGCGCACCGACCAGGGCCTGTACGAGGCGGTGGTCGTGCCGCTCGGCACCGGCGGCACGCTGCTGGTTTTCTTGGTCACGGCCTACCAGTTCGACGAGGCGCGCGCGCAGGCGATGTCGATCGTCCAGGGCACCGACATCGCGATCTTCGATCGCGCCGCCGGCGAGCCCGTCCTGGCCACGAGCACGCTGCGGCCGCAGGACGCCGGCCAGCTGACCGAGGCGCTGCAGCGCCAGCCCGAGCTGTTCGACAGCGTCGAGCCGTGCGAGATCACCTTCGCCAACCGCCGCTGGCTGGCGTCGATCCTGCCGCTCGAAAACGCTCAGGGAACGGCGGTGGGCAGTGCGCTCAGCCTGGCGTCCTACGACCAGCAGCTGGCGCCCTTCCGCCGACTCGGCACCCTGCTGCTGTGGGTCGGCGTCGCCGTGGTGCTGCTGGTGTCGGGGCTGATGTATTGGCTGCTGCGGCGCCTGCTGAGCCCGCTGCCGTCGCTGGCCGCCACCGCCACCGCCGCGGCCCGCGGCCACTACGACGTCGAGCTCGGCCACAAGGCCAAGCGCGACGAGATCGGCATGGTGTCGCGCGCGATCGACCATCTGCTGGCCGAGCTGCGCGAGAAGCGCGACATGGAGGACTACATGCGCGATCTCGCGAGCCATCTGCCCGAGGCGCCTGCGCTGTCGGCGAGCACGGTGCTGCCGTCGTCGGTGCTGCCGTCGTCGGTGCTGCCATCGTCGGTGGTCTCACCCGGAACGGGACTCGCCGGCGTGCCCGGTGCGCCGACCGGCGTCGCGTCGGCGCCGACCGGCATCGCGCCCGGCGCGGGCGGGGAAGCACCGACGGTGGTGTTCTCCAACCCGACCGCGTCGACCAGCGTCGGCACGGCGGCGCAGCCGTCGGTCGCGGCGGCGACCGGCGCGCCCGTCACCGGCCAGACCGCCACGGCCACCTCGACAGGCGGCGCGCTCTTCGGCAGTCGCTTCGAGCTGCGCGCGGTGCTCGGCGCCGGCGGCATGGGCATGGTCTATCTGGCCCACGACCGCGATCTCGACGAAGCCGTGGCGCTCAAGATGCTCAAGGAAGAGGCCCAGGTCGACGCGGAAAACTTCGCCCGCCTCAAGCGCGAGCTCAAGCTGGCGCGCAAGATCGCCCATCCCAACGTGCTGCGCACCTACGACTTCGGCGAGGTCAACGGCCTGCCGTTCATCACCATGGAGTACGTGCGCGGCATCGATCTGCGCAAGCTGCTCGAGCGGCGCGGCGCGCTGCCCTGGAACGCCGGCCTGCGCCTGGCCCGTCAGCTCTGCCGCGGCCTCGACGCGGCGCATCAGCAGGGCGTGCTGCATCGCGACATCAAGCCCGAGAACATCATCGTCGACGCCACCGGCAACGCCAAGCTGATGGATTTCGGCATCGCGCGGCCGATCCAGCGCATGGCGGGTGACGTCGGGCACACGCGCCCGGGTTCGGTGGTCGGCACGCCGTTTTATCTCGCCCCGGAGCAGCTCAAGGGCGAGGAGCCCGACGCGCGCGCCGACATCTACGCCTGCGGCGTGGTGTTCTACGAGCTGTTCACCGGCGTGCAGCCGTTCGGCGACGAGACCAACATCATCAAGCTGCTGACCCGCAAGGCCCAAGAAGATCCCGCGCCGCCGCGGCAGTTCGTGGGCGATCTGCCGGCGCCGCTCGACGCGCTGATCATGCGCTGCCTGCAGCGCGAGCCGGCCGGGCGCTACGCGTCGGCGCAGATGCTGCAGGAAGCGCTCGACGCGATCCGCGTTTGAGCTGCGCGCGCGACGCCCTGCGTCGAGCGCCTCAGCCGAGCGCCTCAGCCGTCCGCGTTTGTCGCCGCGCCGTCGCCGGCCTCTGCGTCGTCGCCCGCGGCTTCGTGATCCATCGCGCCATGATCCATGTCGCCGTGATCCATCGCGCCATGATCCATGTCGCCGTGATCCATCGCGCCATGATCCATCGCCTCATCGGCCCCGGGCGTTTCCAGCGCCAGGGCGGTGTCGTCGGCCAGCACCTCGATGCGGCTGATCTGGACCGGCGGGCTGGCGGCATCGCGGGTTTCAAGGGTGAACACGATTTTGTCGCCGACCTCGACCCCGTCGAGCAGCGACGGGCTGGCAACCTGGAACGGCATGGTCATGACGCCCATGCCGACCACTTCGCCGCTGAGGTCGACGAAGTCGGGCACGGACTCGTGGGTGACGAAGAACTCGCTGCCGGGCTGGCTCGGATCGGGCAGCTGGCGCACCAGGCCGCGCACCTCGTAGACGTGGTCGGGCGGTGGCGGCGGCGCGGGCCCGGCGCAGGCGATCAGGCCGCCGAGTGCGAGGAGAACGAGCGCGCCGCGCATCCCGTGACGAAGGGGGCTGGCAGCGCGGATGGCAGGATGACAAGCGGTCTGTGACACGGATCGAAACTCCCTGAGAGGCGACCGATCGACGTCGGTCGGGTTGGTGCGGACGAACGCGGTGCCGCGTCGCACGCCGTGCCCGAATGTTGCCACATCTCGTCTGCGCTTCGTCGCGGTGCGCGCGCCTGCGCCGCCTGGCGTCGGCATACGCTACGAGACGCGGTCGGACTTCGATACGCTGCGCGAAGCCTCGGTTTCTCGCGATGTGGCGCCCGTAGCCCGCTCGATCCACCGCTTGTTCTCCATGAGGATTTCGCCCAATGCCCTGCGATGGATGGACGCTTTTCCGCCGCGCCGCAGCCGGCGCGCTCGCGCTGACGATGCTCGCGAGCGCGCTCGCGGCCGACGACGCGGCGTCGTCGACGGCGCCCGCGCTCGACGCGCCGAGCGTCGCCGCGTTCGGCCGCGACGCCACCCGGCTGACGCTGCCGCGCGCGGGCCGCTACGCCCTGCGGGTCGAGAGCGCGCGCGGCACGGCGCTGCGGCTGGTCGACCGGCTGACCGGCGCGCAGCCGTGGCAAGGCGCGCCCGGCGCGACCGACGGCCGCGTCGATCTGCTGCTCGACGCCGGCGTCTACCGCGTCGAGACCGAGGGCCCGGCGCCGCCGTCGACGCGCGCGGATCAGCCGGTCGATGAGGCGGCCCGCGTGCGGGTCGACGCCTTCGTCGAACGCCATCGCGCACCGCTGCCGACGCTCCCGCCGGCGCGCGCGACCACCGCGACGCTCGGCGATCTCGAGCAGCGTTCGTGGATCGTCGAACAGCCGATCGACGGCCCGTTCGCGGTGGTCGCCGGCGGACGCCATCTGGCCGCTCTACGCCTGTGGCGCGACGACGGCTGGCTGCGCCCTGAAGCGCCGCGGGGGATCGAGCATGCGCCGGTCGTGGGACAGCCGCAGTGGCAGCTGCATCTG
>JBCCOR010000253.1:0-7105 GCA_039025295.1 Acidobacteriota bacterium | reverse complement strand
CGTCTATCGCTGGACCAACGGCAGCCTGACGCGCATCGCCCGCACCGGGCAGGCCAACAGCGGCAGCTTCTTCGACGGCTTCAGCTGGCCGTCGCTCAACGAGGCCGGCGACGTGGCGTTCGTCGGCTTTCTGGACGCCGACGACCAGGGGATCTACCGCAGGCGTGGCGCGCAGCTGACCCGCATCGCCTTCACCGGCGACGAATCGCCGGCGGGCTGGATCATCGAAGACTTCAGCCCGGTGGCCGGCGTGGCGATCAACGAAGCCGGTCAGGTGGCCTTTCGCGCCATCGTCGACCCGCCGTTCTGCTGCGGACGCGACGACGTCATCTACCTCGGCGACGGCGGCGCGCTCACCCGGCTCGCGTTCAGCGGACAGGCGGTGCCCGGCGGTGGATTCGTCCCGCAGGCGATCAATCGCAATCTGGCCCTGAACAACCGCGGGCAGGTCGTCTTCGCGGGCTCGACCAGCAACGGCAACTCGGCCATCTACCGCGCAGAAGCCGGCCGGATTCTGCGCATCGCGTACGAAGACGGTCCCGTGCCGGGATCGCCCTCGCAGACCTTCACCAACCTCGCTGGATTCGACTTCGCGATCAACGATCGCGGACACGTCGCGTTCACCGCCCGCTTCGACAACGGCAGCGACGCCGTCCTCGGGCTCTTCCTCTACATCGACGGCACCGGGCTCGTGCGCATCATCGAAGAAGACGTGCCGTTCCTGGGCAGCTTCGTCGACACGGTGAATTTCGTGGGAACCAATCCGTCGGACTGGCGTGCGAGAGAGCCCACCGGCCTGGACGCGCGCGGCAACGTTGCGTTTCGATTTCGGCTGAGCGACGGGCGCCAAGGCGTCGCGGTTTACCAGAACAGGGTGATCTTCGCGGACGACTTCGAGTCGGGCAACGTGGATCGCTGGTCGCTGTAGCTGCGACGGTCCGCCGAAACGGCGCAGTGAACCGCGCCGCATCGGACGCTCCCACAGACCGTGAAGGATGGATAAACTAGAGACATCCATGCACGGACGCTCCAATTTTCGATTCACCGAACGCTGGCTTGCGGCATCGCTGTCATCACGCGCATCGAGCCGCTGCGCGCTGAACCCACAGCGCGCCGTCCACGCAATCCGCACGGGTCGATGAGTCGACGGCAGCCTTTCGATCTGCGCACCGTGCTGTGGATCACCGCGACCCTGGCGGCATTCGCCGTCACCTGGTGGCTGCTGGCGCGCGTCGCGCCCGATGCGTCTGTGGCGTTCCCGGCGCAGATCGACGTCGAGCAGCGCCTCGCAGCGGACCTCGCAGCACTCGGATTCACCAACGCCCCGGACCCGCCGCGCTGGCAGCTGACCGACGTGATCGGCGATCGCTCGGTCAGCGAACGCCTCACCGATCTCTTGCACGCCGAGGTCGATCCGACGGCGCGTCGCGATCGGCTGCGCTGGGCGCCACCGGTCGCCCTCACCGCGGTCGTCACGCCGAACGATGCCGACGGCAGCGCGCTCGGCGAGCTGATCCTGCGCTACGACCGCGCGGCGGACTGGATCGGCTTCGCCTTCGATCCTGCCAGCGGCGCGCCGGTCAATGCCGTGCTCCAACCGAGCGCTGATCAGGCCGGCGCGATCGCGCGACGCCTCGCGGGTGACGCCCATATCCATCGCCTCGAAGCCGTCGATCCGCCGCGCGGCGCGCTCGTCTGGCACTACGCCGCCCGGCCGCCCGGCGCGCAGATTCATCTGCTCTACCGCAGCGACGGCCGCTGGTCGGGCCATCGCATCGTGGCGCCCCCGCACTCGGGAAGCAGCGTGCCGGACGAGCCCCTGCAGACCTTGGTGATCCTGCTGCTGATCAGCATGATCGCCCTGCCGCTCGCCATCGGCGTATGGCGTCTGGCGCAGCGGCGCGCGGGGCTGCACAGCCTGCGGCTGATGCTGATGATCTTCGTGCCGATCGGCGTGCTCAGCATGGCCGATACGGTGTTCGTCCGTGAGCAGCCCGGCCAGGCACTGCTCAACAACGTGCTCTCGCTGATGATCCTGCTGATGATGTGGATCGCCGCCGAGGCCGAGGTGCGCGAGAGCCTGCCCGGCGCGCTCGAGCACTGGGATCGACTGCGGGCCGGAATGCCGGTCGCCGAAACCGGGCGGCACGTCCTGATCGGACTCGCCGGCGCCGTTTGGCTGGCCGCGCTGATCGTGGGGCTGTCGCTCGCCATTCCCGTGCTCGGCGCCTTCTTCGGCGTGGCAGCACCGCTCGGACCGACCGATCTCTTCGCCAACCTGCCGGTCGCCGGCACCAACCAGCCCATCGCCTTCACCCTGGCCTTGTTCACCGGCGCCAGCATCTTCCTCCTCGCACTCGGCCACCGCCTGAGTCGACGCGGCGGCTGGCTGATCATCCCGGTAATCGGTGCCCTGGCGATGCTGCCGATCGACTACGAGCCGTACTGGATGGCGTTCGTCATCGGCTCGGGTCTCGCGCTGGCGCTGCGCTTCCTGCTGATGCGCTTCGGCTTCTTGGCCGCCCTGCTCGCCTGCCTCGGCATCCTGAGCGTGCTGCGCCTGCCGATGCTGCCGCGGACCTGGCAGGCGATCCCCGGCACGACCACGCTCGATCTGCTGCTCGTGCCGATCGCGCTGGTCGGACTCACGCTGTGGCGCCGCGCCCCCGAGACGCGCGGCGAATATGCCCTCGCGCCGGAGTACATCACCGCCAACGCCCGCAGCGCGCGCATCGAAAGCGAGGTCGCGCTGCTCGGCAAGCTGCAGCTCTCGCTGCTGCCGCCCGACGATTTCCACATGCCCGGCGTCGACGTCGCCTGGCACATGCAGCCGGCCGACGAGGTCGGCGGCGACTTTCTCGATCTGCTGGTCGACGACGACGATCGGCTGTGGATCGCCGTCGCCGACGTCGCCGGCCACGGCATCGCCTGCGCCTCGCTCACCACCGCGATCAAGACCGCGTTTGCCTGCTACGCCGTCGCCGGCGTCGGACCGTCGACGGCGCTCGCCAACATCCGCAGCCTGATCGGCCGACTGCATCGCCAGCGGGTGATGATCACCCTGCTGCTCGCGGTGTGGGATCCGCGCGAACGCACGCTGCGCACCGTCCGCGCCGGGCATCCGCCGCTGATCCTGATGCAGCTCGCCGAGGATCCGAGCGAAACCCGCGGCACGATGCGCGAGATCGGCAGCACGCAGCCGCCGCTGGGCGCGCGCCTGCCGACCTCGGGCGCGGAGGACGTCGTGCGCGTCGGCGAGCACGGCGCGATCGTTCTCGGCTACACCGACGGTGTGGTCGAGGCTGCATCGGAGGCCGGCGATCCGTTCGGCTACGAGCGCTGGCCGGGCGCGCTGCCCGGTCTCGCCGATTTTCCGGCGTCGACCGTCCTCGAACGCCTGCTGCGACGCCTCGAGGCCCATCGCGGCGAGGCGCCGCAGGATGACGACATCACCGCGCTGGTGGTCAAGCTGCCCGCCGCGCACGACCACGGCACCGCCACCGAGGATTCCGACGCGTGAGCGACGTCCATCTCCCTGCCCCACACGATCCGACCCTCGACGACGGCCCGACCTTCGTCGACCATCTCGTCTGCGGCCGCACCGACGCGCGGCTCGACGCCGATCGCCTGCACGGCGTGTCGCCCGACGGCGCGCCGATCCTGGTGCGCTACGACCTCGACGCGCTCGGCCGCACGATCGACCGCGACGCGATGGCGCGACGGCCGCCCGGGCTGTGGCGCTACCGGCCGCTGCTGCCGGTGCGCGATCCGTCGACCATCGTCAGCCTGGGCGAGGGCGAGACGCCGCTGCTCTCGCTGCCGCAGCCGCCCGGCGCGGCGCCGCTCTATGTCAAAGACGAAGGGCGCCTGCCGACCGGCTCGTTCAAGGCGCGCGGCCTGGCGCTGGCGGTGGCGATGGCGCGCCACTTCGGCGTCCGCCGGGTGGCGATGCCGAGCAACGGCAACGCCGGCGCCGCCCTCGCCGCCTACGGCGTGCGCGGCGGACTCGACGTCACGGTCGTCTGTCCGCGCGCCACGCCGGCGGTCAACCGCGCCGAGATCGCGCTCCACGGCGCGCGCCTGCTCGAGATCGACGGCCTGATCGACGACGGTGGCCGCTTCGTCGCCGCCGGCGAGCGTCGCGGCCTGTGGTTCAACGTCTCGACCCTGCGCGAGCCTTACCGCATCGAGGGCAAGAAGACGATGGGCCTCGAGCTGGCGCAGCAGCTCGGCTGGCGCCTGCCCGACGTGATCCTCTACCCGACCGGCGGCGGCACCGGCCTGATCGGCATGTGGAAGGCGTTCGCCGAGCTGCGCGCGCTGGGCTGGATCGAGGGCGATCTGCCGCGCATGGTGGCCGTGCAGTCGACCGGCTGCGCGCCGATCGTGCGCGCCTTCGAGGCCGGTGCCGAAACCGCAACGCGCTGGGAGAACCCGGCGCCCACCATGGCCTACGGCATCCGCGTGCCCGCGGCGCTGGGCGATTTCCTGATCCTGCGCGCGCTGCGCGAAAGCGATGGCTTCGCGATCGCGGTCGACGAAGCATCGATCGTCGAGTCCCTGGCGGCAGCGGCGGCCGGCGGCGTCCTGCTCTGCCCCGAGGGCGCCGCGACCTACGCCGCCTACCGCCGCGCGCGCGCCGACGGACGCATCGCGCGCGACGAAACCGCCGTCCTCTTCAACTGCGCCAGCGGCCACAAATATCCGCTGCCGGTGCCGCAGAGCGATCCGTTCGATGCGCACGACGCGCACGTCCACGACGCGCTGCTCGACGCGATCGAGGCCAGCCGTTGAGCCAGCGCGGCACGCATCCGTCGTGAACATCGCGCTGGTCTTTCTGCTCGCCTACGGCGCCGCAATGGTCGCGGCCGGCCTGTGGATCGGCCGCCGCGTGCAGGCGTCGAGCACCTTCTTCGTCGCCGGGCGTCGGCTCGGCCCGGGCCTGCTCTTCGCCACGATCCTGGCGGCCAACATCGGCGCCGGCTCGACCGTCGGCGCCGCCAGCCTGGGCTATCGCGACGGCTTCGCCGGCTGGTGGTGGGTCGGCGCGGCCGGCATCGGCACGATCCTGCTCGGCCTGGTCGTCGGGCCGCGGCTGTGGCGGGTGGCGAAGGCGCACGATCTGCGCACGGTCGGCGATCATCTCGAATGGCGCTACGGCAAAAGCGTGCGCGCGACCGTCGCCGTGCTGCTCTGGCTCGGCACGCTGGCGATTCTCGCCGGCCAGCTGATCGCCATGGCGTGGGTGCTGAACGCGGTCGCGGGCGTGCCCAAGACGATCGGCTGCCTGCTCGGCGGCGGCGTGATGGTGCTCTACTTCGCCGCCGGCGGCCTGCTGGCGTCGGCGTGGATCAACCTCGTGCAGCTGATCGTGCTGCTGGTCGGTTTCGTCGTCGCGCTGCCCCTGGCCATCCGCGCCGCCGGCGGCTTCGACGCGCTCCAAGCGCCGTGGGACGGCGCGCCGCCGATTGTCGACGGCGCCTCGGCGGGGCTCTTCCTGCTGCCGCTCCTGGTGCCGGCCTTCATCGTCTCGCCCGGCCTGATCCAAAAGCTTTACGGCGCGCGCGACGCTTCGACCGTGCGCCGCGGCGTCGCGCTCGCGGGCGTCGCGCTGCTCGCCTTCGCCGCCCTGCCGCCGCTGCTCGGCATGGCCGCACGCGTGCTCCATCCCGATCTCGCCCAGGCCGATCTCGCCCTGCCGATGCTGCTCGTCCACGATCTGCCGCCGGCGATCGGCCTGCTCGGCCTGGCGGCGGTCTTCTCCGCCGAGATCTCGTCGGCCGACGCCCTCCTCTTCATGCTCGCGACGTCGCTCTCGCGCGATCTGTACCAGCGCTTCGTCCATCCGCAGGCCAGCGACGCCCAGGTGCTGCGCGTCGCCCGCGGCGCGGCGGTGGTCGGCGGCGCGGCCGGCATCGTGCTGGCGATGCAGCTGCCGTCGGTGATCGACGCCCTGCGCATTTTCTACGCCCTGCTGACCGTCACGCTGACCGTGCCGCTTCTCGGTGGACTGGTGCGATCGCGCGCCGGCACGCGCGAAGCCCTGGCGGCAATGATCGCCGGCGTGGTCGGGCTCTTCGCCGCCCGCGCCTGGGTCGGCGCCGGCCACGCGCTCGGACCGCTGGTCTCGCCCACCTTTGCCGCGCTGCTGCTGTCGGCGCTGGTCTTTCTCGTCGTCGAGCGGCTGCCGTCGCGCGCGGCGTCCGCGTAACGTACTGCGCAACAACCTGGGCATTGGGATACGCTTGGGCCATGACAGATCAGAGCTTCGAGGGATCGTCCGCGGTGATCACCGGCGGCACCGGCGCGCTCGGTCGCGCGGTCGTCGCGCAGCTGCTCGACCGCGGCGCGATCTGCCACGTGCCGGTCTTCGACGCCGACGAGCTGGCCGACTTCGCGCTGCGCGATCACGACCGAGTGCGGCTGCATCACGGGGTCGATGTGCGCGACGAAGCGGCCGTCGCGCGGCTCTACGACGGCCTCGACGATCTCGCGGCCTCGATCCACGTCGCGGGCGGCTTCGCCATGGCGCCGATCGCCGAGGCCGACGCCGCGTCGCTGCGCGACCAGCTCGAGATGAACGTCGTCACCTGCTTTCTCTGCTGCCGCGCCGCGGTGGTCGCCATGCGCCGCCACGGTCGCGGCGGACGGCTGGTCAACGTCGCCGCGCGGCCGGCGCTCGAGCCGCGCCTCGGCGCCGGCATGACCGTCTACACCGCGAGCAAAGCCGCGGTGGCGGCGCTGAGCGTCGCGCTCGGCGAGGAGCTCGCGGGCGAGGCCATCTGGGTCAACGCGGTCGCGCCGTCGATCATCGACACGCCGGCCAACCGCGCGGCCATGCCCGACGCCGCGCACGGCACCTGGGCTTCGGCCGACGCCATCGCGCGCACGATCGTCTTTCTCGCATCTTCTGACAACGCGGTCACCCGCAGCGGCGTGGTGCCGGTCTACGGCCGCAGCTGAGCGGCGCCGATCCCGAGGAGGTTGTTCACCATGATGGACTCCCGCACATGCGCTGGCCTGACGCTGGCGGTCGCACTCGTCGCGCTGCCGCTGGTCGGCTGCAGCAGTTCCGCACCGGTCATCGAGGCGACCGTGGCGCGCG
>JBCCOR010000252.1:0-7114 GCA_039025295.1 Acidobacteriota bacterium | reverse complement strand
CGCCGAAGCCCTCGACGTCGACGGCGTACCGACGCGCGTTGATGGTTGAGCGCGCAAACGCGAGGAGATCGAAACCATGGAAATGACCTGGTCACAAAAGCTCAAGGCCGAGGGCCGAGGCGAAGGGCGAAATGAAGGCGTCCTCATCGGCCTGCTCGACGGCAAGCGGCAGACGGTGACGCATCTGCTCGATCACCGCTTCGGACCGCTGGACGACGACGTCCACCGACGGCTCGACGCCGTCGTGGACCCCGAAGCCTTCGATCGGCTCGTCAAACGTGCGCTCGACGCACGCAGCCTCGACGAAGCCCTCGACGTCGACGGCGTACCGACGCGCGTCGATGGGTGAGCGTCAGTCGATGACGCCGAGCAGCTGACCGCAGGCGTCGAGGAAGGTCTCTTCGCTGAGCTCCCTCGCCGCGCGGTGGATGCCCGCCGCGCGCGCAGCGTGCGACGCAGGATCGGCCAGACGGCCCAGGGCTTCGATGATCTGCGACGCGTCGCGGGTCGGGCACACGACGCCGCAGTCGTGCGTCGACACGAACCGCGACGGCGTCGCCTCGGCCGGGCCGTGGACGAAGACCGGCAGGCCCGCGCCGACGTAGGTCGCCAATTTGTTCGGGAAGCAGAGCCGGGTCGAGGTCTCGTAGGGATCGTCGAGCCAATAGGGCAGGTAGGCCGCGTCGGCCTCGGCGAGCGCGGCGCGCGCCGCATCGACCGGGCGCCAGCCCAGGTAGTCGATGCGGGTGTGCGCGCCGCCGCGCACCTCGAGCTGCGCCGAGAGCACCCGCAATCGCACCGGACGATGGCCGCCGTCGACGAGCGGCACGCGCCAATCGCACGCGTCGAGCGCATCGAGGAGCGCTCGCCACTCGGCCTTGGCGTAGAGCGTGCCGGCGAACGCCAGCACGAACGGCGCGTCGGATGACGATGGCAGCGCGCGCGGCGCGATCTGCTGCGCGCGCGGCAGGCCGTGGATCAACACCGCGTCGCCCTTGCCGAAGCGCGCGCGGTAGTGGTCGCGCATCGCCGCCGACGCCGCGCCCAGCCGGGTCGATGCCGCAATCGCCCGGTCGAAGACGGCGAGCAGCGGTGCCGCCTGATGCGGACGAAAATCGTGTAGTGCCGCGAAGCTCTCAGGCGGATCCATCACCGTCGCGATCAGCTCGGCGTCGAGCGCCGCCGCCAGCCGCGGCGCGAGATACCAGGTCGCCGGCTCCTGGTTGAGCAGCATCCACAGCCGCGGACGCGCGTCGGCCTCGCCGAGTACGGCACCCTGCGCCGCGAACGCATCGCCCGCGAAGCGCGCCGCGCGATCGGCCGCAGCGCGCGACCAGCGCGTCAGATGACGATGCCAAAGGCGCGCGCGCAGGCGCGGCAGTCGGCGCAGGCTGCGGCGTGCGGCCTGACCGCGGCCCGGTGACGGCAGCGCCAGGCACGGCGCGTCGTGGGCCGCATCGCGATCGTCGTCGCCACCCTTGCGCTCGCAGGCGACGAGCGCCGTCGGACCGGGATAGCGCCGCAGCGGCGGATCGAGCCAGACGACGCCGGCGTGCCGCGACGACGGCGACCACGGCGTCACGACCAGCAGCGGACGCGCCACGCGCGCCGTCACACCGCCATCGTCAGCAGGTTGACGACCGTCTGCGCGACGTGCGGCATCAGGTATTCGGCGGGCGGCGTCCAGTCGGCCGGCCGGTGGATCGCGCGATCGACCAGCATCACGATGCGGTCGGGATCGGCGCCGGCCAAGACCGCGCTGCCGCACTCCACCGTCTCGGGACGCTCGGTGACGTCGCGCAGCGTCACGCTCGGCACGCGCAGGAGACAGCACTCTTCCTGCACCGTGCCGCTGTCGGAGAGCACGCAGCGCGCGTCGCGCTCGAGCGCGACGAAGTCGAAGAAGCCGAACGGCTCGAGCGCACGCACGCGGTCGTCGCCGAACGCCAGATCGTGCTGCGCCATGCGGTGCGCCGTGCGCGGATGCAGGCTGCACACGACCGGCTGGTCGTAGACCGCCGCCAGCCGCTCGAGCGCCTCGACGAACGCGCCGAGCCGCACCGGATCGTCGACGTTCTCGGCGCGATGCAGCGTGACCAGAAAATACGCGCCGGCGTCGAGACCGAGCTGCGCGTGCACGTCGCTCGCCAGAATCGCCTCGCGGTAGTGGGTCATGACCTCGTAGATCGGATTGCCGATGACGTAGATGCGTTCGCGCCGCACGCCCTCGCGGGTCAGGTTCTCGGCGCTGCGCTGGGTGTAGGGCAGCCACACGTCGCTGGCGTGGTCGATCACCCGCCGGTTGACCTCCTCGGGCACGCGGTCGTCGTAGCAGCGGTTGCCGGCCTCCATGTGGAACACCGGAATGCCGAGCCGCTTGGCCGGCAGCGCCGCCAGGCCGCTGTTGGTGTCGCCGAGGATCAGCAGCCGATCCGGACGCTCTTCTTCGAGCACCGCCGCCGTGCGCTCGAGAATCTGCCCGAGCTGCGCGCCCATGCGGTCGGCGCGCACGCCGAGCGCGTGATCGGGCGGGCGCAGCGCCAGCTGCTCGAAGAAGAGGTCCGACAGGCCGACGGCGTAGTTCTGGCCGGTGTGCACGAGGACGTGGTCGCACGCGGCGTCGAGCTGGTCGATGATCAGGCGCAGGCGGATGATCTCGGGCCGCGTGCCGAGGACGGTCATGACCTTCATCAAGCGCCGACCTCCGGCCGCGCGTCGGCCGCGTCGGGCACGCGCAGCAGATCGTGCCGTTCGAGCAGCGCGCGCGTTTCGTCGTAGGGCCGCAGATGATCGGCCGAGCTGAAGCCGCCCGCAACCTCCTCGGCCGGCGGGCCGAGATCGGCCGCGCCCGCCGCCAACTCGGGCAGCATCGGCCGCAGGGCGTAGAACGCGCCGCGGCGCACGACCCGCGGCCCTTCCTCGATCGAGAGCATCGATTCGTGCAGCTTCTCGCCCGGGCGGATGCCGATCGACTCGACCGGCACCGGCGGCGCGCCGGTGCGCGCGGCGTGCGCCTCGGCCATCATCGCGGCGACGTCGACGATCTTCGCCGCCGGCGCGCGCGGCACGTAGAGCTCGCCCGGACGGCCGGTGCGGATCGCCGCGAAGACCGTATCGACCGCGTCGTCGAGGCTGAGCAGGAAGCGCGTCATGTCGGGATCGGTCAGCGTCAGCGGACCGCCGCGGCGCAGCTGCTCGTGGAAGAGCGGGATCACCGAGCCGCGCGACGCCAGCACGTTGCCGTAGCGCACGCACAGGAGGCGCGTGCGCGGCAGATCGAGATTGGCGCGGATCAGGATGCGCTCCATCAGCGCCTTGGTCATGCCCATCACGTTGACCGGCTTGCACGCCTTGTCGGTCGAGATGCCGACGACCGTGTCGACCGGCTGGCCCGACGCCGCCACCCGCGCCAGCGCGCGCACCAGGTTCTCGGCGCCGCCGACGTTGGTCGCCGCCGCCTCGCCCGGGAAGTACTCGCAGGTCGGCACCTGCTTGAGCGCGGCCGCGTGCACGACGATCTGTACGCCGTGGGCGAGGAGCGCGCGCTCGAGGCTGGCGACGTCGCGCACGTCGCCGATGCAGAAGCGCAGCGGATCGCCGCCGCCGCCGTAGATCACCTCGTCGGTGGCGGCGCGCGCAGCCGCCCGCCGGCGCGCCTGCCAGGCGAGGCGCATGTCGTGCTGCTTGAGCTCGTCGCGCGAGAAGACGACCACCGCCGACGGCCGGCCCATCTCGCCCGCGAGCAGGCGCCGCACCAGCACCTTGCCGAGCGAGCCGGTGCCGCCGGTGACGAGAATGCGCGCGCCCTCGAGCGGCCGCGCGTCGGAGTCGTTCGTGCTCATGCGGCGGATCTCCATGCGGCGTAGGTCGGCCATTCGGCCGCCAGGCCGTCGATCATCGTGTCCCAGCTCGGCGCGCGCCAGCCGGTCGCCTGCTCGAAGCGCTGGCCGACCAGGCTCGGGTCGGACGCGATCGCGTCGTAGGGCTCGATCGCGATGTCGGTCCAGCCGAGCGCGTCGCGCAGGCGCACGAGCAGGTCGTATTTGGTCAGCGGCGTGCTCGCCACCTGGTAGAGACCCTCGAGCCGCGGATGATGCAGCAGGAGATCGCGGATCACCTCGGTCAGCACCGCGCTCGGCAGGCCGCTCCAGATCACCCGCCGATAGCCCTGGATGGTCGCCCCGCGCTGCGACGCGAACCACTCGAGCAGGCTGGCGCGATGCACCAGCTCCCAGCCGATGATCGACGTGCGCAGCGTCAGGCAACCCGGCCGGTCGAGCTCGCCGAGCAGCTTGGTGCGGCCGTAGAGATCGACCGGATCGGGATTGTCGTCCTCGGTGTAGTGGCCGCGGCGGCCGGAGAAGACACAGTCGGTCGAGAGATGGATCAGGCGGATGCCGCGCGCCGCGCACAGGTCGGCGAGCTGATGCGGGAAGAGCGCATTGACCCGGATCGACGGAATCGGCAGGCGCGCCGCCTCGCGCTGCTTGACGATCGCGACGCAGTTGATCACCGCGTCGGGCGTCACGCGGTCGAGCGCGCGCTCGACGCTGGCCAGATCGAGGGCGTCGACGCCGTGGATCAGGCGCGACGGATCGGCGCCGGCGAAGGCCGCGTGGCCGCCGCCGCCGGGTGCGTCGGGGGCGGTCTGGCGGAAGGTGGCGTGGGTGACGATCGGCGACGGCGCGCCGTGCGGGTGGCGACCGTCGGCGCCGAGCGCCGCGAAGGTCTTGTGGCCGAGCATGCCGCCGCCGCCGAGAATCAACACGTTCATTCGGGCATCCAGGTCAGGGGCAGGGAGGTCACCGCCGGCGGCGCGATGCCGAGGCGGGCGACGAGCGAGGTGCGATCGAGGATCTCGACGCCGAGGACGTCCTCGGCGGCGTCGAAGAGACGATCGCGGCCGGGCTGGTAGAGCGCCGCGGTGAGGCGGTAGCGGCCGGCTGCCAGCACGCCGCCCGGCACGCGCACGCGCACGCGATACGAACCCGGCGGACGCGTGTGCATGAGCGCCTCGGCGTCGGCGACGTCGCACGACCATAGGACGCGCACGCCATCGAGCGTCGTCACCTCGAGGCAGAGATACGTGCCCGGGGTCCAGTGGCCGACATCATAGCCGATCACCACGTCGAAGCCGTCGGCGCGGTCGAACGCACCCGGCGGCAGCGCGGCCGCGTCGTCCGGCGGGTCGATGGACGGCGCGTCGGCGGACGCCTCGAGCGCGATCTCGACGATCTGCTTCGGCGCGTCGGGATCGCGCGGCCGCACGACCCGCGTCGACGACTCGGCGCCGCCCTGCAGATAGCGGCTCAGGGCGGCGTCGGTCGGGCCGTCGAAGACCACGCGATGGTTCTCGAGCACGACGCCGCGCGTGCACAGCTGCGCTACCGCGCCGACGTTGTGGCTGACGAAGAGCACGGTGCGGCCGCCCTTGGCGATCGACTCCATCTTGCCGAGGCATTTCTGCTGGAACATCACGTCGCCCACCGCCAGCACCTCGTCGATCAGCAGCACGTCGGGCTCGAGATGGGCCGCAACGGCGAACGCCAGGCGAATGCGCATGCCGCTCGAATAGCGCTTGATCGGCGTATCGAGGAAGGTTTCGACGCCCGAGAAGTCGACGATCTCGTCGAGCTTGTCGGCGATCTCGGCGCGGCGCATGCCGAGGATCGCACCGTTGAGGAAGATGTTCTCGCGCCCGGTCAGCTCGGGATGGAAGCCCGTGCCGACCTCGAGCAGCGACGCGATCGAGCCGCGCACGGCGAAGCGGCCGCGGGTCGGCGGCGTGATGCGGGCGAGGATTTTGAGCAGCGTTGACTTGCCGGCGCCGTTGCGCCCGAGGATGCCGACCACCTCGCCCGGCGCGACCGTGAACGACACGTCGCGCAGCGCCCACAGGACGTCCGGGCCGTCCGCGTCGTCGTCGAAGCGCGTCAGCGCGCGCAGGCGGCGGAAATTCTCCAGCGGCTGGCGCACCGCGGCCATCAGCGCGCCGGTGACGGTCTCGGCGCGCGCGTCGCGCCGGCCGAGGCGGTAGCGCTTGCCCACGTCCTCGACCCGGATCGCCCACGGCGCGTCCGCGGCGCGCGGCTCAGACGACGTCGGCAAAGATCGCCTCCATGCGCGCGAAATAGCGCGCGCCCGTGACCAGGAGCAGCGCCGCGCCGACCGCGCTCATGCCGATCAGGTCCCACGGCAGCGGCCCCGGACCGAGCAGCCCGGCGCGCAGGCCCTCGATCACGCCGACCATCGGATTGAGCGCGTAGACCAACCGCCACGCCTCAGGCACGGCGCTGGTCGGATAGACCACCGGCGCGGCGTAGACCAGCAGCTGCACGGTGAAGGACTGCGCGTGCTTGACGTCGCGGTATTGGATCGACAGCGCGGTCAGCCACATGCCGAGGCCGGCCGCGCCGGCCATCATCAGCACGATCAGGAGCGGCAGCGCCAGGAGGCCGAGGTTGGCGCCGACCGCGTAGCCGCCCAGCGCGTAGCCGCCCGCCAAGAGCAGCAGCACGCCAAAGGCGATGACGAAATCGACCAGCTTGGCCAAGACCGGCGCGATCGGAATCACCAGGCGCGGGAAGTAGACCTTGGTGAACAGATTCTGCGCGCCCACCAGGCTGCTGCCGGCGGCGGTGAGCGCGCCTTGAAAATACGTCCACGGCACGAGCGCGGTGAAGGTGAAGAGGGCGTAGGGCTTGCCCTCAGCGTCGATCTTCGCCAGGCCGCCGAAGACGACGGTGAAGACCACCATCGTCACCAGCGGCTGCACGACCGCCCAGCCGATGCCGAGCACCGACTGCGCGTAGCGCGCCTTGACGTCGCGCCAGACGAGCAGCAGAAAGAGATCGCGGTAGCGCCAGAGCTCGCCCAGATCGAGCGTCGGCCGCCGACCGGCCTCGACCACCAGCACCTCGTCGGGTCGGCTGGCGGTCGTGCTCATCGGCCGTCCTCGCGCAACGGCATGGCGCCGTCGGGCAGGGCGTCGTCGGGCATGGCGTCGTCGGGATTGGCGGCCGGCAGATCGAGTCGGACGTGCTCTTCGAGCCGCCACGCGCGGCGCGTCCAGCGGCTGCCGCGCAGCAGCGGGCGCGCGCGGCGGCCCAGGGCG
>JBCCOR010000251.1:0-7139 GCA_039025295.1 Acidobacteriota bacterium | reverse complement strand
GTCGGCCGCGCCCTGGCCGGCGCCGGCCTGTTCCTCGTCGGCGCGCAGCTCGGCGAGCAGCAGGCGGAAGAGGGTCGGCACGATATGCATCGTGGTCACGCGGGCGTCGTCGAGCCAGGCGCGCAGGCGGCGCGGATCGGTGCGCACCGCCTCGCCCGGCAGGCAGAGCGTGCCGCCGGCGCACAGCGGCACGAGCATGTCGCGCAGATGGACGTCGAAGGTGATCGGCGCCAGCATCGAGGCGCGGGTGCCCGCGTCGGCGCCGAGCAGCGCGACCTCCCAGGTCAGGAAATGCGCCAGGCCGCGGTGGTTGCCGAGAATCGCCTTGGGCGTGCCGGTCGAGCCCGAGGTCGACTGCACGTAGCACGGGTCGAGCGGCTTGGGCACGACCCGCGCGGCGATCGGCGACGCCTGATCGAGCGCGGCGACGCGCAGCGGTTCGGGCAGATCGAAGATGTCGTCGACGAAGGCGTCGCGCGCGAGGCGCGGCGCGGCGACGACGTGACGGCACTGCGCCTGACGCAGGATCGCCTGCTGGCGCGCGGGCGGCGCGTCGACGTCGAGCGGCATCGGCACGCCGCCGGCCATCAGCGCGCCGAAGAACGCCGCGACGTAGTCGGCGTCGGCGTCGAGCGCGAGGCCGACCGTGACGATGCCGTCTTCGCGCGCGGTCGGATCGACGCCGGCCGCGCGCAGGCCGCCGGCGACGCGCATCGACCGCGCGCAGAGCGCGGCGTAGGTCGTGGTCGTGCCGTCGGCGTCTTCGATCGCGATCGCGTCGGGCGTGCGTGCGGCGTGGGCTTCGAGGCTGGCGCAGAGATCTCGGATACTCATCGGGTTTCCGTGCGTCGTTCAGGCGAGATCCGGGAGGTCGAACGCCTCCAAGAACACGCCAAAGGTCAGGACGATCATCAGCAGATCGTCCTCGAAGGTCTGGTTGATCCGGTAGTCGTCGTCGAAGCAGCGGCGCTTCAGGCGCTCGACCACGTCGACGTCGAAGTAGCCCTGCCGGCGGATCCGGTCGGGCGCGAGCAAATCGTGGACCCAGTCGGGTCCGTGGCGCAGCAGATGCGGGCTGCCGGGCGCGACGAAGCTGAACTTCGGCCGCTGCAGGATCGCCTCGGGCACATAGCGCCGCGCCATCTTGCGCAGGATCGCCTTCTCCACCCCGCCGGCGAGCATGTGGTGGGGCGGAATCTGCTTGGCGGCCTCGATCACGCGCACGTCGAGGAACGGATAGCGCACCTCGACCGAGTGCGCGTAGGCGACGCGATCGCCGTGATCGGCGAGCAGATGATCGGCCATGCGCAGCTTGAAGTCGAGGTACGAGCGCTGGCGCAGCGGCGCGCGCCCGACCAGCTGGGTGACGTCGACCGGCGACTGGCGCAGGCAGTCGAAGTCGCCGAAGCGCGCGCGCACGCCCGGCGCGTAGAGCGCGCGCTTGGTCTCGGCCAGCGCGTGGTAGTTCTTCTCGTAGAAGAGATGCGCGTCGCCGAAGAGGCGCTGGCGCAGCTCGCGCTCGTAGAGATCGTCGAGGTTCTCGGCGTCGCCTCCGTCCCAGGCGTCCTCGTCCCAGGCGTCCTCGTCCCAGGCGTCGCCGCTCCAGGTCGACTCGTCCGCATCCGCCGCCGCCGCGCGGGCGGCGGCGCGCTCGAGATCGAGCCGGTAGCCGACGTAGCCGCCGAACAGCTCGTCGGCGCCCTCGCCGGTCTGGATCACCTTGAGCCCGTGCTGGTTGGCGAGCTGCGAGAGGATCAGCGAGCAGGCGTTGTACGACTCGCGCAGCGGCGCCTCGGCGTGGGTGACGATCGCGCGCAGGCGGTCGCAGATGGCGCCGCTGTCGACCTCCTGGGCGTGGTGCAGCGCGCCGACGTGCGCGGCGACGATCTCCTGATAGCGGCGCTCGTCGATCTCGGCGTCGGGGAAGGTGATCGAGAACGAGTGGCGCGGCTGATCGGGCTCGAGATCGTGGATGATGCCGGCGATCAGCGACGAGTCGAGCCCGCCGCTGAGGTAGAAGCCGACCGGCACGTCGGCCTGCAGGCGATCGCGCACCGCGGCGCGCAGGGCGTCGTCGAGGCGCGCGATGCATTCGCCCTCGTCGAGATTCGACTCGTCCTCGGCGCGCGGATAGTCGAGATCCCAGTAGCGCTCGGCCGAGATCCGGCCGTCTTGCAGAATCAGGCGATGGCCCGGCGGCAGGCTGTGGATGCCGGCGAAGAGGGTCGTCGGACTGACCGGGCCGGGCCAGGTCAGCAGCTGGTCGAGGCCGGTCAGATCGACCGCGCGGCGCACGCCCGGATGACGCAGCAGCGCCTTGATCTCCGAGGCGAACAGCAATTGCTCGTCGACCACGGTGTAGAAGAGCGGCGCGATGCCGACGTGATCGCGGGCGAGCATCAGGCGATGCGCGCGCCGATCGACGACGGCGAGCGCGAACTGGCCGTTCAGCCGGCGCACGAAGCCCGGCCCCTCGAGGTCGTAGAGATGCGGCACGACCTCGACGTCGCAGCGGCTGCGGAAGCTGCAGCCGCGCGCGACCAGCTCGGTGCGCAGTTCGACGTGATTGTAGATCTCGCCGTTGCACACGGCGTGGATCGTGCCGTCGCCGTTCCTCATCGGCTGCTGGCCGCCGGCCAGGTCGATGATCGACAGGCGGCAGAAGCCGAGGCCGTGGCCGTCGGCCTGCCAGTAGCCCTGGTCGTCGGGACCGCGATGCGTGAGCGGCGCGACCATCGACCGCAGCAGCGGTTCCGCGACCGGCGCGCTGCCGGCCGGCGCGTAGACGCCGACGATGCCGCACATCTCAGCCGTCCTCCCCGTCGGAATCGCCGCCGCTGTCGTCCGAACCAACACGGTTCCAGCCGCCGTCGTCCGATGCGCGCCAGCCGCCGCTGCCCGACGCGTCCCAGCCGCCGTCGTCCGACGCGTCCCAGCCGCCGGCATCGCCGCCGCTCCAGCCGTCGCCCGCGGTCTGCGGCGCGAGCGCGGCGGCGAGGAACGCGGCCTCCTCGGCGGCGGCCGCGTCGTCGGTCGCGGGCGCGATGTGGGCGCGCAGCGCGGTGAGCGTGACCGACGGATCCTCGGCGACCCGCGCCGCCAGCCGGCCGAGATCGTCGGCCAGCTGCGCGATCGTCGACGCGTCGAAGAGCGCGGTGGCGTATTCGATCGACAGCTGCAGCGCGACGCCGCCGTCGGGGTCGCGGCGCTCGTCGACCATCAGGTTGAGATCGCACTTGCTGGTGTGCGAGCGCTCGGGCAGCGCCGCGATCGCCAGATCGCCGTAGCGATCCGCCAGGGGCGCGTTGTTCTGCAGGATCAGGAGCACGTCGAAGAGCGGATGCCGACCGTCGTCGCGGTCGCGGTCGAGCCCGTCGACCAGCGCGTCGAAGGGCATGTCCTGATGCGCGAACGCATCGACCGCGACCTCGGCGGCGTCGGCGAGATGTGCCACGAACGTCGTTGCGTCGTCGCCCTCACCGGCCGCCGCCGGCAGCGTTTGGCGCAGCGCGAGCAGGTTGAGGTAGAAGCCGATCTGCCCCTCGAGCTCGACCCGCTCGCGGCCGGCGATCGGCGTGCCGATCACCAGATCGCGCTGGCCCGTGCGCTGATGCAGCAGCACCTGCGCGAGCGCCAGAAGCGCGACGAAGCGGGTCGTGTCGACCTGGCGCGCGAGCCGGTCGAGGGCCGCGCAGGTCGACGCCGGCCAGGGCGCGGCGATGTGCATCGCGCCCTGCCAGTCGTGCTGCGCGCCGCGCGGTCGATCGAGCGGCAGCGCGAGGGTCGGCGCGCCGTCGGCGAAGCGCGCGTGCCAGAAGTCGCGCAGGCGGTCGAAGCCGCCGTCGTCCCAGGTCGCGCGCTGCCAGGTCGCGTGGTCGCGCGCCTGGATCGGCAGCGGCGCCAGATCGACCGCGCCCGGTCGGCCGTCGCGGCGCGCGGCGTAGAACGCCATCAGCTCGCGCATCAGGATCGGCACCGACCAGCCGTCGCAGACGATGTGGTGGATGTTGACCACCAGCCGGTGCTGCGTGCCTTCTGCGCCGAGCGGCAGCAGCGCGAAGCGCAGCAGCGGACCCGCGGCGAGATCGAAGACGTGGTCGAGCTCGCGCGCGAAAATGGCGTCGAGCGCAACCTCGGCCTCGTCGTCGCCAACCGCCGCGGCCACGTCGAACGCGCAGCCGGCGCCGTCGGCCGGCTCGACCCTCTGCCGCGGCACGCCGCCGCGGCCGACGAAGCGCGTGCGCAGGCTCTCGTGCCGCGCGACCAGATCGGCCGCCGCGGCGCGCAGCGCGTCGACGTCGAGCGGACCGTCGAGATGGAACGCGCCGACCATGTTGTAGGCGGTCAGATCGGGATGCAGCTGGGCCAGGATCCACAGCCGACGCTGGGCGAACGACACCGGGTGATCGGGCGCGTCGGGTGCCGGCGCGATCGCCGTCGCCGTCCGCCGCGGACTGCGCGCGACCGCGCGCGCCAGCGCGGCGAGATCGTCGGCGCGGAAGAAATCCTTCAGCGACAGATCGTGGCCGAGGCGCTGGCGGATGCGCGCCACCGCCTGGTTGGCCTTGAGGCTGTGGCCGCCGCGCAGGAAGAAATTGTCGTGCCGCCCGACCGACTCCAGCGCGAGCACCTCGGCCCAGATCGCCGCCACGGCGGTCTCGAGCCCCGGACGCGGCGCGTCCGACGCGGCGGCGCGGTCGAGATCGCGCGCGTCGACGTCGGCCGTGCGCAGCAGCCGCGCGCGGTCGACCTTGCCGTTGCGCGTGCGCGGCACGCGATCGACGGCCCGGTAGCGCGACGGCATCATGTAGTCGGGCAGGCGCGCGCCGAGGAAGCGCTGCAGCGCGTCGACGTCGAGATCGGCGTCGCCCAATGCCAGCGCGGGCACAAGATAGGCCACCAGCTGCGCCTCGCCGGTCGCGCCGTCGCGCGGCGCGAGCACGACCGCCTCGGTGATCGCGTCGTGCTCGAGCAGCCGCGCTTCGATCTCGCCCAGCTCGATGCGGAAGCCGCGCACCTTGACCTGGTCGTCGAGACGGCCGAGATGGATCAGGCAGCCGTCGCCCGGGCGGCGCAGGCCTAGATCGCCGGAGCGGTACCAGCGCTGGCCGCTCGCGTCGTGCGGCAGGGTGACGAAGCGTTCGGCGCTCAGCGTCGGCCGATCGAGATAGCCGCGCGCCGACACGCCGAAGCCGCCGACCAGCAGCTCGCCCGGCACGCCGTCGGGCACCGGCCGCAGCTGCGCGTCGACCACCAGCGCCGCGAGGGTCGCGAGCTGCGCGCCGACGACGCCGCGGCTGGCGGCGAGATCGGCGTCGCTGAGATCGCGCCAGGTGACGTGCACGGTGGTCTCGGTGATGCCGTACTTGTGGACCCGCCGGCAGGCGGGTTGGCGCGCGCGCCACGGCTGCAGCTTCGACGGCACCAGCGCCTCGCCGCCGAAGACCACGCAGCGCACGGCGAGCGCACCGGCGTCGGCGGTCTCACCGCCGCCGGCGGCCGCGTCGGCGTCGGCCTGCATCAGGGCGTCGAAGGCGGTCGGCGTCTGGCTGAGCATCGTCACGCCGGTCGCGGCCAGCAGCCGGCGGAACGCGCGCGCGTCGCGCGCCACCAGCGGCGGCACGATCACCAAGCGCCCGCCGAAGAGCAGCGCGCCGTACATCTCCCACACCGAAAAGTCGAAGCACGGCGAGTGGAAGAGCGACCAGGCGTCGTCGGGGCCGACGTCGAACGGCAGGCGCGCGTCGAGCAGCAGCGACACCGCGTTGCGATGCGCGATCTGGACGCCCTTGGGCCGGCCGCTCGAGCCCGAGGTGTAGATGATGTAGGCCAGATGATCGGGTCCGGCGAGCGGCGTCGGATTCGCTTCGTGCGCGGCCGGCGCGTCGGCGACGTCGGGGCCGTCGACGTCGAGCCGGTGCGCCGATGCCGGCAGCGCGGACGCATACGCCGACGACGTCACCACCCAGCGCAGCGCGGCGTCGTCGATCATCTCGTGCGTGCGCGCCGCGGGATAGCCCGGATCGAGCGGCACGTAGCCGCCGCCGGCCTTGAGCACGCCGAGGATCGCGGCGATCAGGTCGAACGAGCGGTCGAGGAAGACGCCGACCCGGTCGTCGGGGCCGACGCCCTGGGCGCGCAGCGCGTGGGCGATGCGGTTGGCGCGCGCGTTGAGCGCCCCGTAGGTCAGCGTCGCGCGGGGCGCGCCGGCATCCGCATCGCCGTCGACCAGCGCGACGCGGTCGGGCGCCGCGGCCGCCTGCGCCTCGAAGCGGCCGTGGAGCGTGATGTCGGTCGGGAACGCGGCCGACGGCAGCGCGTCGGCGATCGCCGCCGCGACCGCCGCGTCGTCGAGCAGCGGCAGCGCGTCGACCGATGTGGTCTCGTGCGCCGGCGCCGCGGCCGCGATCAGCAGCCGCTCGAGGGCGACCAGCATCGCGTCGATCGTCGGCCCGTCGAAGAGCTCGCCGTTGTAGGTCAGCGTGGCCTCGAGGGTCGATGCCGCGCCGTCGGCGTCGCCGCCGCGCACGAGCAGCAGGCTGAGATCGAACTTGCCCCAGCCGACGTGGCTGCTGCGCTCGATCTCGGTCGCCGTCGCGTCGTCGAAGCGCACCCAGCGCGCGCCGTCGTCGATCTCGTAGCGCATCAGCACGTCGAAGAGCGCGGTGCGACTCATGTCGTTGGTCGGCCGCAGCTGCAGCACCAGCTCGTCGAAGGCGAGCCGGTCGAGACGTCGGGCGCGCTCGAGCTGGCCGGCGAGATCGGTGGCGAGCGCGCGCAGATGCGGCGCGTCGGCGAAGTCGCTGCGCACCACCCGGTAGTCGCCGGTCGGGCCGAGCGCCGGCGGCGCGTCTTCTGCAGCGTGCGCGTCGAGGACGTCATCGAGCCACAGGCCGGTGACGATGTCGTCCTGGCCGGCGTGTCGGCGCAGGAGGCCGTGGAAGAGCGCGTGCGCCAGGGCCGATTCGGGCAGATGCCAGCGCGCGGCGAGCTGCGGCAGCGCGGCGGCCGCAGCCGGTGCGAGCGCGCGCTGGGCGGTGGCCGCGCGGTAGAGATGGAAGGGCGAGCGCGGACGATCGGTCGGCAGCGCGAGCGCGGTGAGATCGGCCAGGGCATCGCGCCAGACGTCGAGCTCGGCC
>JBCCOR010000250.1:0-7146 GCA_039025295.1 Acidobacteriota bacterium | reverse complement strand
CGGGATGTCCAGCCATCGATCCGCCCCGGTTCTGCGGCACGTCGGTGCACAGATCGCCGTACGCGACGTCGTGCAGCGCCCCAGCGGCGCCGGCGGCAATCGGTCGTACGCGGTGACGGATCTGTGCCAGACGAATAGACATCGCTGTACGGCAGCAGAACGCCGGCACAGCCATGAAGAAGGATAGACATATTGTAACGTTTGCCACGACGTGAACGGTCGCCAGGAACATGAAGAGTTCGTCAAGACGCACGTGGCTTCCCCATCGGTCGTCACGCCGCCGTTGGCCGCGCGAATGCGAACAGCCAACCGCCGGCGAGGAACTGCCCCGCCGGCGGCTCGTTCAGACCGCGATCTCGATGGACGACGGTTCAGTCATCCGCGGTGCGGTCATCCGCAGCGGTTGCGGCACTGCTGGAACTCGAGGCTGCAGCCGGTACTGCACATGTAGGCATCGTAGTCGTAATAGCAGAAGTCGACCTGACAGTCGGCGTAGTCGCGCGCGCAGTCTTCGAGGCAGTCGGCGTTGGCCGGACGCACGCAGACGTCGACCCAGCTCGCCCAGCCGTAGTTCGGGCCGACGTCGTTCTCGCAGGTTGTGCCGGCGATGCATTCGCCGTTGCCGTCGCAGTCGCCCTCGCCGTCGCGGCACGGGCCGCAGTCGCGGCAGAAGCTGGCATGACCGTCCGGCCAGCGACAGCCGAGGGCGTCGTCGGGCAGGTTGGTGCCCAGATCCGCGATGATGTCCTCGATCGGCACGCCGCGGTTGCCGTCGCCGCCGTTCGCGGTGCACGCCGCGTCGCCGCGGCAGTGATGCAGCGCGATCACGAGGTTGTCGGCGGTTGCCAAGACGGGCGAGCCGGAGGAGCCACGCCGGGTGTCGGCGTAGTATTCGATGTCGTTGCCGGCCGCGCCGCCGCAGCGCGGCGCCGTGAGGCTGTCGACCTCGGCGAAGCCACCGGGATTCTGCGGATGGCTCGAATCCCACGCGATGCGCTTGCCCCAGCCCAGCGGATGCTGCGGGATGTAGATGCGCTCGCCGTTGATGGCGCCGGTCCGGCGCAGCTGCAGGAAGCCGTAGGTGCCGGTGACGTTGGTGGGCAGACGCACCAGGGCGTAGTCGAGGTTGACGTCGATCTGCACCAGGGTCGACGTCGTCGCCTCGACCGTACCCGCGCAGGCGCCGTCGAAGCGGCAGTTGGTCGCGCAGTTGGCGCCCTCGGCCATGAACTCGAAGTCGGTGTTGGTGGCATCGCCGCCCGACCCGATGCAGTGCTGGTTGGTGATGATGTGCCCTTCGCTGCCGATCAGCCAGCCCGTGCACCAGCCGGTGCCGTTGATCAGCAGACGCGCGACCGCCCGCGCGCGATCGTAGGTGACGCCACCGTAGCAGCGCGCCTCGCGCGAGTCGTCGGCGCCGCAGATCGACTCGGCCGTCGGATCGTCTTTGGCGTCGAAGATCGGGGCGTCGGCACCGTAGCGCGCGGTCAGCTCATCGCGGGTGAAGCCGCGCGCGACGCGGTCGATTTCGTAGCCGAAGCGGCCGTCGCGCGACGCGCTGTAGAGTTCGACAATCGCCCGATCGCCCGGAATGTGGATGCCCCAAAAGCCGCCGGTGATGCCGAGATCGCCCTTGCCGAGCCCCTCGTAGCGCCAGCTGCGGCGGTGGTCGGGACTGCGCACGATCACGTAGTCGCCGCGGGGCAGTTCGAAGCGGCTGAAGTACGGCGCGACGTAGGTCGCGTTCGGCACGTGGATCTCATCGCGCCACACGGGCACGGCGGTCGGCTCCTCGCGCGCCTCCCGGAGCGGCGGCAGCTCGCGCGGACTGGCGAAGGCCCTATCGAGCACTTCGCCGATCTGCACCGGACCCTGCTGTGCCGCGCTGGCCTCCGGCGCAGCGCCGGAGGCCAGCGCGGGCAGCGCCATGAGCAGCGCGCAGCCGACGGCGATCAAGATGCCGAGCGTGCGGCGACATCGGGCGAAGCGAACGGAATCGTGCAACGGAGAAAAGCGACGGTTCATGAAGGATGAACTCCTCGGTGATGCGATGCGCGGCATCGCGGTTGCGGGATGTCCAGCCTCGGATCCGCCGCTGCCTGCGGCACGTGGGCGCACAGGCCGTCGCCCGCTGCGCGGCCGGACACCTCAGCGGCGCCGGCGGCGATCAGCGGTACGCGATGACGGATCTGCGCCAGACAAAATGGATCGGCCGCACGAACGCCTGGTGAGGCGATGCCGACGCGACCGGTCCCGAAAAAGAAAGGTGTCGGTCAGCTTAACGCGCAGCCGCGTCGGAGGGTTCTGTCGACGCCATCGATTCGTCTCGCGCGATGGACGCGTCTCCATCGCCCGCCGGCAGGCGGAAGGCCGCCATCTCCTCGGCGTTGCGCACCAGCAGCACATCGCCCGCCAGCGCCGGCTGGTTCCACGTCTTGCCGGCGATCGCCGGCATTCGCGCGCGCTCGACGAAGCCCTCGGGCGACGCGTCGACCAGGGCCAGCTCGCCTTTCTCGGTCGTCACCAGGAGCAGCCCCTGATCGGCCAGCAGCATCAGCTGGCCGTGGCCGTAGCGGCCACCTTTCCAGCAGCGCGCGCCGTCGGCGACATCGATGCAGGCGAGGATGCGGCCGTCGAAGCCGTAGGCATGGCCGTTGTGCACGACGAAGTCGTTGAAGTAGGGCTTGAGACGATTCGAGGTCCAGGCCGCCTCGACCTGCCAGTCCCCCGCGTCGTCGCGCGCGACCGTCAGGCGGCGCGTGCCTTCCTGCTGGGTGCCGATCAGGAGCTCGCCGTCGCCGATCACGACCGGCTGAACAATGCGCACGCCCGACCACGCGTGGTGCCAGAGCTGCCGGCCGTCGGGCGGCGACACGCTGGTCACACCGTCGAAGCTGAGCAGCACGATTTGCTCGACGCCGTCGATGACGAGCCGATGCGGCGAGGCGTAGCCGCGTCCGATCGCGGCGTCGTCGCTCGCCCAGCGCGGTACGCCGGTGCCGAGGTCGTAGGCCACCAGCGTGCCGGCGTGGACAACGACCGCGTCGCCGACCACGAGCGGCGAGCTCGCAAAGCCCCAGGTCGGCACCTCGACCTCGGCGTCCGCGGCCACGTCGCGGGACCACAGCGCCGCGCCGGTGTCGATGTCGATCGCGTGCAGACGGCCGGTGGCGCCGAAGGCCAGCACGCGGTCACCGTGCAGCGTGGGCGTGGCGCGCGGTCCGGCGCCGGCGTTCGACTCCCAAAAGCGCGTCGGATCGCGGAAGCGCCAGATCACCGCGCCGGTCGCCGCGTCGTAGCAGGTGACGAGCTCGTCGTCGCCGCGCTGCTCCTGGGTGAACGCGCGACCGCCGCGCACCGCGAACGACGACCAGCCCGGCCCCACCGGCTGGCGCCACAGCTCGGTCGGCGGCGTGCGCGCCCAGTCGGTGGCGATGCGGAGATCGGGGACGACGCCGCTGCGATCGACGCCGCGGAATCCGGGCCAGCTGCCCGCCAGCGCCGACGGATCGATCGCGGCGGCATCGGCCGGCATCTCGGCGTCGCCCGCGAGCAGGCGCTCTTCGGCGGTCGGCGACCAGCGCCAGGCAAAGCTCGAGCGCGCGTCGCCGGTGATGCCGTCGGTCCGCGTCACGGCCCAGCCGCCGGCGCCGAGCATGATCAAGACGGCGAACAGCGCGCGGCGCGGCGTCTGCGGCAGCCGATCGGCGACGACCGCCCAGGCGACCAGCGCCAGGCAGACGGTCGGCAGGGCGTAGATCAGAAACATCATGCCCATCATGCCGGTGGCGATCGACGGATGCAGGAGCACCGGCGTGGCAGCCAACACCAGCACGATCAGCGCGGCACCGCCCCAGCGCTCGATGCGCGGCGCGCGGCTCAGAAACACCCACCACAGCAGAATGATCAGGCTGCACGCCAGCGCGGTGAGCACGCCGACGGCGGCGCCGTCGGGCCACACCAGCGGCAGCGCGAAGCGCGCGAACCACTGGAGGATCAGGGCCGCGACGCCCGGCCAGAGTCGAAGCGGCAGCGACGCGACGTCGGACGATGAGGAACGATGCACGGATGAAACCTCGGGTCGGTTGGGCGCGATCCAGCGCGCGGCGCGTGGGCGATCAGCCAATAAAAGGAAGCGATGTCTTTCTCTACGCGCCGCGTGCGCGAACGTTGCGTCGATCGGACGCGGTCGTCCACTCCAGCCCCAAAAGCCGAACGCCGGCGGGACGCATCCCGCCGGCGCTGGCTGGGCGCGACGCGGATCGTGCCCGGTTCTGCGGTTCTGCCGCGCGCTGCTATTTCCGCAGGCCGCAGCCCGTGCAGATCTGCAGGAGAACGCCGTGCTCACGCTCGCCGACCGAATCTTCGTACTCGACGTAGGCATTGAGACGGACGCGCATCTGATGCGTCAGGCGATACGACAGCGACGAAAGAACGGTGCCGAGTCGACGGTCTTCCAGCGTGCGATCGTCGAGATCCTCCAGGCGGAACGTCTGGCTCAGGCCCACGCTCCAACGCGGCGCGCGGACAAATTCGACGTTGTTGAGCACGTCGAGCCCGTCGCGTTCGCCGAGCGCGTCGCTGTCGTTGCGCCCGACCGACAGCTGGTGCACCGTCTTCCAGCGCTCGCGATGCTTGTGGACCCAGTAGCCGCCGAGGCGCGCGATCTCGGTGAGCGCGCCTTCGGCCCGGTGCATCTTGCCGACCGCCGCGAAAAAACCGACATCGTTGTTGCGGAAGTTGGGCGTCGAGAAATCGACGACGCCGAGCCACGTGCCGCGGTAGTCGATGTTGCCCTCGGTTTCGGATTCGCCGCCGAGATCGCGGATCGAAGCCAGCGGACCCGACAGAAAGCCGCCCATCGTCGCCGACACGCGCAGATCCCACGACGGCGAGACGGGCGTCGAGAAGAACACGCCGGTGTCACGGCTGATCCCGAGATCGAGCGATGCCTGGTTGGGCAGGAAGTCGAACTCCGGATCGAGGCGCGGATTGCTGCCGTACGGCAGGCTGCGATGGCCAACCCGCAGGCTGGTGCGATCCCACTTGGTGCCGAGCTGCACCCAGACGTCGAAGAGGCGGAAGTGCAGCGCCGGATCGACGTCCGACGCTTCGGCCGGATCGAGCTCGAAGCCGAACTTGAGGTTCCACGCCGAGGGCGCCAGCAAGCGCGTGTAGCCGCGCTGAATGCGGGCCTCGTCTTTGACCAGCCACTCGAAGGTGACCTGGGTTCTCGGGCCGCGATCGGCCAGCCCGTAGCCGTCGTCGGGCTCGCCCTGGTCGTAGCCGCCGGCGACGTTGGACTGCACGAAGAGGAAACGCTGATCGGGCTTGGTCAAGAGGGTGGTGGTGTTGCTGGTCGCGGGTGAAGCCCACAGCAGGGCCACGGCCAGGCTCACGATGATCGTCCATCGGTTTTGCATATCGAAATCCTCCAGGCTCATTCGCCACAAGCGATAAGCCTTGGGTACAAAGCGGGAATGGTTTTGGCGGAATGCGGGAATCGCCAGCCGGTCGAGCCGCACAAAAGGCGCTCGAAACCGAGGCTGCGAAGAAAAGGGCGTGGACCGCGGTTATCGAGCCGCGGCCGTGCCAGATTCAGGAGTAGAAGTTGCGACGAATCCGAATGCGGTCGACCAGCTCGTCGTCGAGCTTGATCTTCGCCATCCAGACCGGAATGATCCGCTCGTAGGAGATCAGGGAGATCACGATCACGTCGCGGTCGATCGAATCCCAGCCGAGATACACGCGATCGAAGCCATAGACCTGGTTGTTCACCCAGTTGCCCGATTGGGCATCGGTCATCAAGAAGTACTGCTTGAGCTCAGCGGGAAGCAGATCTTGGTCGTAGCTGATCGTGCTCTGGCGCGGCGTATGGCGTCGCGACAGCGGATAGGTGTTGAATCCGAAGGGAACGGAATACAGTCTTTGCTCATCGAGCAGCGCGAGATCGACATTGCCGATCGTAAAGCGATAGGGCGAATCCGCGCCGCCCAGCGTAATCTCGGCATAGGTGTCACCGACGCGATTGTCGATGATGCCCAGATCGACCTGGTCGAGTCCGGTGAGCCAGCTGTAGTCGAAAACCTTGGGATTGTTGGGATCGTAGAAGCCGCGATCAGCATAAATGGCGAGCTCGACCGGCGCTTCCAGCAGATCGGCAAAGGTGGTAAAGCGATCTTTGTTGACGAACAGACCGTAGTCCCACTTGAAGTACTGCTCGCGATCCAGCGGCTCGATCGTCCGACCGCTGCGGCTTCCGATCTCGAGGACCTCGATCGACTCGCGATGCGAAAGCTGGCGCAGCGCGTCGAAGTCGATCTGCACGGCCTCGGCCTTGGCCGAGAGACCGTCGTAGTCCGAGGCCCAGGCGGGATCGAGCTCCAGCTGCGGGTTCTTGACCTCGATCAGCGCCGTGTAGAGCGCTGGCTCCAAGTAGAACCAACTGTGGGCAAGAAGGCGGTTCTGGTTGAGGTTCGTCGGTCCGCGAAGACGTTCGCCGAAGTCGGATTCGTCCGCGGTGACGATCGCCACCTCCCACTTCGACGGGTCGAGGCAGTTGTTCGACAGCGTCATGCGGTACGCGCGGTCGGCAGCCTCCAGCGTGGCGTCGTCCGAGCCGGTCTCGAGCGAGAATTCCTGATGCTCACCGCGCAGGCTGATGCTGGTACGCGTGTACTCTTCCAGCAGCAGCTCAGGGTACTGCATGTTTCCTTCGGTATCGATTCTCGGCACCAGCCGCAGCAGATCGATCCGCTCCGCCAGGGCCCGATTGCCCTGGCCGTCGACGAATTCGAGATCGACCAGCACGGTTCCGTGCGGCATTTCCCGTCGCAGTGAGATCTCACCGCGCTGAAAGACGAAGCTGCCTTCGTCTGCAGCGAAGAATCGATCCTTCTCCGCCGGATCCCACAGATAGGCACCGCCCGGGCTGACGAGTTCGATATCGACCTTGCCGTCGGTGCGGTCCGCAAAGATGGCGGCAATTTTCTCTGGCGCTGGTCCGGTCTGGTCTGGCGAGGCGGTCGTCAAGCTCAGCGAATAGCAGCCCAGTGAAAGAAGCGCTGCGAGAGACAAGAGCAGCCATGTCGCGATTCGACGACCGATGGGCTTTCCGAGAACGGCTCGGGGGCGGGATGGTGTTTT
>JBCCOR010000249.1:0-7168 GCA_039025295.1 Acidobacteriota bacterium | reverse complement strand
CATCTGCGCGCCGAGGTTCTCGAGCTTGTCGTTGAGCTCGATCTCCTTGGCGACGGTGACGCCGTCCTTGGTGATGGTCGGCGAGCCGAAGCTCTTCTCGATGACGACGTTGCGGCCCTTGGGACCGAGGGTCACCTTGACCGCGTCAGCGAGTTTGTTGACGCCGCGGAGCATCGCGCCGCGGGCAGTTTCCGAATACGTAACCTGTTTGGCCATGGGTACAGCTCTCTCGTGATGGGGTTCGCGTGAAGAAAAACGGGTCGATCAGCGGTGTGTCGGTCGGGCGGCGCGGGGCGCTCAGCTCTCGATGACCGCCAGGACCTCGTCCTCGCGCAGGATGATGTAGTCGTCGCCGTCGATCTTGATCTCCGAGCCGGAGTACTTGCCGATCAGCACGCGGTCGCCGGCGTTGACGTCCATCGGCGCGCGGCTGCCGTCGTCGCTCAGCTTGCCCGGGCCGACCGCCACGATGTCCGCTTCCTGCGGCTTCTCCTTGGCGGTGTCGGGGATGATGATGCCGCCGCGAACTTCTTCTTCGGCCTCGCGGCGCTTCGCCAGAATGCGATCGTGCAGGGGACGAATGTTCATGGTGCGTGGACCTCCTGTGGATGCCGGCAGGTGCCGGCCTGAAAGAGTGGAGCGTTGGGTAGGAGCGTTGGATTGCAGGGATGCAATACCGAGAAAGGGTCAACGACGGCGGGCCAGCAGCGGGGTCGGGGGAACGACGCGGACGCTACTGGCACTCTCCGTCGGCGAGTGCTAGCAGAGTGTAGCGAAGGTACCTAGGCGTGTCAACACGGGCCGGAGGTATGTGAGTCCGGCGTGCTTAGATTGTGCTAGATGGCTGCGTAACGCGCTGGGGAATCGCGCGTTAGGGCGATTCTGGCGCATGCCAGGATATGCGTCGGAACGGCTGAGATCTTCGGTCGGCTCAGGTCGACTCGGCGGGACCGAGGCTGGGATCACGCAGCATATGACCCATCTTTTCGCGCTTGGTGCGCAGGTACTCGAGGTTGTACTTGCAGGGCGGGATCTCGATCGGCACGCGCTCGACGATCTCGAGGCCGTAGCCGTCGAGGGCGACGTACTTGCCCGGGTTGTTGGTCATCAGCTTGAGCCTGCGCAGACCGAGATCGCGCAGGATCTGCGCGCCGACGCCGTAGTTGCGCTGGTCGGGGCGAAAGCCGAGGCGGACGTTGGCCTCGACGGTGTCGGCGCCTTCTTCCTGCAGCTCGTAGGCGCGCAGCTTGTTCAGCAGGCCGATGCCGCGGCCTTCCTGCAGCAGATAGAGCAGCACGCCGCGCCCTTCTTCCTTGATGTAGGTCATGGCCTTGTGCAGCTGCGGACCGCAGTCGCAGCGCTGCGAGCCGAAGACGTCGCCGGTCAGGCACTGGCTGTGGACGCGCACCAGCGTCGGCGTGTCGGGATCGAGATCGCCGAGCACGAACGCCACGTGCTCTTCCTGGGTGATCGCCGAGCGGTAGCCGTGGGCGCGCAGGTTGCCGTAGGACGTCGGCAGGTACGGTGCGGCGACGCGCTCGACCAGCGTTTCGGTGCGCAGCCGATGCTCGATCAGGGCCGACACCGTGATGACCGGCAGATCGTGCTTGCGAGCGAAGCGCTTGAGGTCGGGCAGGCGCGCCATCGTGCCGTCGTCGTTCATGATCTCGCAGATCACGCCGCCCGGCCGCAGGCCGGCGAGGCGGGCGAGATCGACTGCCGCTTCGGTGTGGCCGGCGCGCTTGAGCACGCCGCCCGGCAGGGCGCGGATCGGGAAGACGTGGCCGGGACGGATGAGATCGTCCGGCCCGGTGGCGGGATCCATCAGCGTGCGGATCGTCACCGCCCGATCGCGTGCGGAGATGCCGGTGGTGACCTTGCCGCGCGCCTCGACCGAGACGGTGAAGGCGGTGTTGTAGGGCGTCGTGTTGTCGTCGGCCATCAGCGGCAGGCGCAGCGCGTCGCAGCGGGCGTCCTCGAGCGCAACACAGATCAGGCCGCGGCCGTACATCGCCATGAAGTTGATGTCTTCGCTGCGCACGTGGTCGGCCGCGATCATCAGATCGCCTTCGTTCTCGCGATCTTCGTCGTCGGCGACGATCAGCATGCCGCCGTCGCGGTAGTGCGCGATCGCCTCGGCGATCGGCGTGAAAGGAACGTCTTCAGTCGCGTCCACGGCGGCCGCGTCCACGGTGGCCGCGTCCACGGCGGCCGCGTCCTCGAGCGGATGCGCTTCGTTGGGCGTGGTGTCAGGCATGGGGGTCCTCAGGCGGGGGGCGGCGATCGGCGGGCTGCGCGATCGTCCGGCGCGTGTCCTCCTAGTCTATCGAGATGCCGGCGCGCGTGCGCGGTTACGCGCCAGGGCGAGATCGATCATCGCCGCCCTCCGATCCGGGGCCCCGATCTTCGGATCCGTCCTTGACGCGACGACGAATGGCGTAAATGAACCTTTTTTGAGCCTGGACACGACCTGCCGGCCTTCGAGGCCCTGTGCTAGGGTCATTTCAAGTGATTCCACAGCCCAATTCTTGATCTTTCACGTCCGCGCGCCCGGCCGTCGTTGCCGCGTGTGGCGATCGTAGGAACACCATGACGACCCCGACTCCCGACTCACCGGATTCGTCGAAGCCCACAGCGTCCAAGGCGGGTACGCGTAAAGCGTCCTCGATGACGCCCGAAGAGAAAAAGGCCGCCGCCGCGGCGGCGCGCGCTGCCGCCGGCGTCGGCGATTCCGGATCGGACAACGGCCGCCGCGCCGCGCCGAAGAAAAAGCGGCGCTACGTGCCCGCCGTCGGTCCGCGCCTGCAGAAGGTGCTGGCGGTGGTCTTCGGCCTGTTCGCGCTGCTGTCGGTCAACGCCGCCTATCTCGTCGGCGTGACCCTGACCGAGTGGTGGACCGGGCAGACCTACCAGAACTGGTTCTACCAGCTGATGTTCCTCGCGCATCTGGTGCTCGGTCTGGTGATCGTCGTGCCGGTGATCGTCTTCGGCGTGGTGCATATGCGCAACACCTACGACCGTCGCAAACGACGCGCGGTTTATCTCGGCTACGCGCTCTTCACCACCGCGCTGATCCTGATGGGCAGCGGCATCGTCCTGACCCGACTCGAAGGCATCATCGTGGTCAAGGACGAAACCATTCGCGCGATCGCCTACTGGGCGCACGTCATCACGCCGATCATGGCGGCGTGGCTGTTCGTGCTGCACCGCCTCGCGGGCAAGAAGATCAAATGGAAGGTCGGCGCGCGCTGGGCGATGGTCGCGGCGTCGTTCGCAGTGGTCATGGTCGGCCTGCAGATGCAGGATCCGCGCAGCTGGAACGTCGAGGGCCCGGCCTCGGGTGAGCAGTACTTCTTCCCGTCGCTGGCGCGCACGGCGACCGGCGACTTCATTCCGGCCGAGGTGCTGCAGAACGATCAGTACTGCATGACCTGCCACGAGGACACCCACCGCGCCTGGGAGGCGAGCGTCCACCGCTTCAGCTCGTTCAACAATCCGCCGTATCTCTTCTCGGTGCGCGAGACGCGCATGGTGTCGCAGGAGCGCAGCGGCAACGTCCAGGCGGCGCGCTTCTGCGCCGGCTGCCACGATCCGGTGGTGTTCTTCAGCGGACGCTTCGACGATCCGAACTTCGACGACGTCAACGACCCGACCGGCAAGGCCGGCATCACCTGCACGGTCTGCCACAGCATCACCAACGTCAACAGCGTGCGCGGCAACTCCGACTACACGATCGAGGAGCCGATCCACTATCCCTTCGCCTTCAGCCAGAACGCGGCGCTGCAGTGGATCAACGGCCAGCTGATCAAGGCCAAGCCCGAGTTCCACAAGAAGACCTTCCTCAAGCCGCTGCATTCGACGCCCGAGTTCTGCGGCACGTGCCACAAGGTCCATCTGCCCGAGGAGCTCAACAACTACAAGTGGCTGCGCGGCCAGAACCACTACGACGCGTACCACCTGAGCGGCGTCTCCGGCCACGGCATCACCAGCTTCTACTACCCGCCGAAGGCGCAGGAAAACTGCAACGGCTGCCACATGCCGCTCGAGCCGTCGAACCAGTTCGCCGCGAAGCAGTACGACGACTCCGGCCAGGCCAAGATCCACAACCACCAGTTCCCGAGTGCCAACACCGGCATTCCGCATCTGCTCGGCATGCCCGACTGGGTCAACGACGAGCACCGCGCGTTCAACGAGGGCGTGATGCGCCTCGACATCTTCGGCGTCAAGGCCGGCGGCACGATCGACGGCGAGCTCACCGCGCCGCTGCGTCCGGCCATCCCGGCGCTCAACGCGGGCGACACCTACCTGCTCGAGACGGTCATCCGGACGCTCAAGATGGGCCACATGTTCACCCAGGGCACGGCCGATTCAAACGAGATCTGGATGGACATCACGGTGCGCTCGGGCGACCGCATCATCGGCCGCAGCGGCGGACTCGAGGAAGACGGCACGGTCGATCCGTGGTCGCACTTCGTCAACGCCTACGTGCTCGATCGCGACGGCAACCGCATCGATCGCCGCAACGCGCAGGACATCTTCGTCCCGCTCTACAACCACCAGATTCCGCCGGGTGCGGCCGACGTCATCCACTATCGCCTGCAGGTGCCCGAGGACGTGCGCGATGAGATCACCGTCGAGGCCAAGCTGCAGTACCGCAAGTTCGACACCACGTACCTGCAGTACATGTACGGCGCGGACTACCGCAACGACCTGCCGGTGATGCTGCTGGCCGAGGACTCGATCACCTTCCCGGTGGTCGCGCCCGAGGCCGACGACGCGGCGCGCGCCGGCGCGGCGATCGCCGACGCGGCGACGCGTGAGTTCCCGCTGTGGCAGCGCTGGAACGACTACGGCATCGCGCTGCTGCGCAAGGGCGGCAAGTCGAAGGGCGAGCTGCGCCAGGCCGAGGCGGCTTTCGCCGAGGTCGAGAAGCTCGGCCGTCCCGACGGCCCGCTCAACCTGGCGCGCGTCTACATCGCCCAGGGCACGGTGCAGGACAAGGCGATCGACGCCCTCGGCCGCGCGGCCAGCTACGATCCGCCGGCGCCGCCGTGGTCGGTGGCGTGGTTCACCGGCATGGTCAACAAGCAGAACGGCTTCCTCGACGAGGCGATCGCCAACTTCGAGGGCATCGTCAACCTCGACAGCGAGGAGACGCGCGAGCGCGGCTTCGACTTCAGCCAGGACTACCGCCTGCTCAACGAGCTCGGCCAGACGATCTTCGAGCGCGCCAAGCAGGAGCGCGGTGAGGCCCGCAAGGCCAACCGCGAGGCGTTCCTGACGCGCGCCGAGGGCTGGTTCCAGCGCGCGCTCGTCTACGATCCTGAAAATGCGTCGGCGCACTTCAACCTCGACCTGATCTACAAGCAGCTCGGCGACAAGGCGCGCGCCGAGACGCACTTCAACCTCTACCGCACGTACAAGCCCGACGACAACGCCCGCGATCGCGCGATCGCGATCCACCGCGCCAACAACCCCGCGGCCGATCACGCCGCCGAGGCGATCGTGATCTACGATCTGCAGCGCGAGGACGCGCCGATGCTTGCGCCGGGTCAGATCGGTCCGGAGGCCGGCCAGCTGCCGCCGATCGAGATCCTGCGCGCCGAGGCCGTGCCCGCGCTGCCGCAGCCCAATGCCCGCACGCCCTTTGTGTATGATCCACGGGTGGGCGCGCTGCCGGGCGTGGTCGAGGCGATGGCCGCGCACGACGCGGCAGCCGGCAACCCGGCGTCGGACGCCGACGAAACCGACGCGCCCGCCGTCGCCGACGCGCCGTCGGCCACCCCCGCCGCCTCCGCGGTCGGCTCGGCCTCGGCCGGATCCGCCGCATCGACCCTGCCCGGCCGCACGCCCGGCCGCTGATCGCAGCCCGTCTCCGGATGGGTTCGCCCCCTCCGGAGACCATGAGCAGCAACGCACCGCACGATCACGACGATCCCCACGCGTCCCATCCCGACGACGATCACGACGACGCGGTCATCGGCAAGGCCCTGCGCCTGTCGCTGATCGCGCTCGTCGCGCTCGGCGTCATCGGCGGCGCGATCGCGTTTTTCTTCACCCGGCCGACCGAAGCGCCGCCTGAGCAGGTGATCGAGGTCGCCGCGCCCGAGGCGGTCGCGCAGGCGGCCGCCGATCCGCCGTCGGTGACCTTCGCCGACGTCACCGCGTCGATCGGCATCGACTTCATCCACGAGAGCGGCGCCAAGGGCGACAAGCTGCTGCCCGAGAGCATGGGCAGCGGCGCCGCATTCGCCGATCTCGACAACGACGGCGACAACGACCTCGTGCTGATCAACGGCAGCCGCTGGCCGCACGACGGCGGCGCCGAGAGCCCGGCGGTCGTCGTCTACCGCAACGACGCCGGCGGCGACGGCGCGATCGCGCTCACCGACGTCACCGCCGCCATAGGCCTCGCCGACGTCCGCCTCTACGGCACCGGTCTGGCGATCGCCGACGTCGACGGCGACGGCTGGCGCGATCTCTTCATCGCCGCGGTCGGCGGCAACCGCCTGCTGCGCAACGTCGACGGCCAGCGCTTCGTCGATATCACCCGCCAGGCCGGCGTGGCCGGCGCCGACGACGCCTGGTCGACCAGCGCCGGCTTCGCCGATCTCGACCGCGACGGCGATCTCGATCTCTATGTCTGCAACTACGTGCGCTGGTCGAAGGACATCGACTTCGCCGTCGATTTCCGCCTGACGGGCGTCGGCCGCGCCTACGGCCCGCCGGTCAACTACGAAGGCACCTTCAGCCAGCTCTACCGCAACGACGGCGACGGCACCTTCACCGACGTCTCCGAGGAAGCCGGCATCCGCGTCACCAACGACGCCACCGGCGGCCCGGTGGGCAAAGGCCTCGGCCTGATCTTCGTCGACATCGACCGCGACGGCTGGCTCGACATCTTCGTCGCCAACGACACCGTGCAGAACTTCGTCTTCCGCAACCGCGGCGGCGAGGCCGATGGCGCGCTGGCCTTCGAGGAGGTCGGCCAGCTCTACGGCCTGGCCTACGGCCGCGCCGGCGAGGCCACCGGCGCCATGGGCATCGACGTCGCCCACTACCGCAACGACGGCGAGCTCGGCATGGCGATCGGCAACTTCGCCAACGAGATGACCTCGCTCTACATCTCGCAGGGCGATCCGACCCTCTTCGCCGACGAGGCGATCGT
>JBCCOR010000248.1:0-7188 GCA_039025295.1 Acidobacteriota bacterium | reverse complement strand
GCCGCGGCGGATGGCGTCGAGCAGCGCCGCGGCGTCCATCGCCTCGCCGACGCCCGGGAACAGGCCGGCGAAGAGTTCGACGAAGATGCCAAACTGCTCGGGGTGCTCCTGCAGATAGGTCTCGTACGGGTTCTCGTCGTTGATGAACCACGGCTCGATCGCGACGTCGCCGCCCACGCCCTCGGTGGGCAGACCGGCGACGAGCGTTTGGTCGTCGCCGTCGGGGCTGATCGACGTGACTGCGCCGTCGCCACTCACCGCGTCGGCCGGCACGAACTTGTTCAGGAAGCGCAGGTTCTCGGGCAGCGGCGCGCCGGCGGGGATCTTGCTGGCGAGCTGGAGCGCGTAGGGCGCGATGTCGGCGTAGGTTTGGCCGTCGGCGAGCTGACCGCCGCTGTCGACGTAGCGCTGGTATTCGGCCTGGCTGGCGGTGATCTCGGCCTCGGTGTAGACCACCGTGCGCCCGTTGAGATCGAACGCAAACGCCGCGTCGACGGTCGGATCGTCGGCGGGCAGGGTGTCGTCGATCGGGCCGGCGACGAGATCGTCCTGGCCGACGCCCGGCCCGACGATGAGATCGTCTTCCGCGGGTGCGTCGATCGCCGGCGACTGCGCCTCGGGGAAGAGCAGATCGAGGCCCTGCTCGATCAGGAGCACGCCGTCGACCGCGGTTTCGAGCGTGCCCGGTCCGAAGTTGCCGCCGAAGACGTCGGCGCCGGCCTGGCCGACGAGGGCGCTGCCCTGGACGACGGTGCCGGTGCCGATCAGGCCGCTGTCCTGGGCGACGCTGCCGGCACCGGTGAGGGCGGTGCCGGCGCCGGTGAGGATCTGGACGGGATTGCCCTGTCCGATGCCGTCGACGACGGCGTCGGCGCCGAGGGCGATGGTGCCGATGCCGCGCAGGTCGAGGACGAGGTTGTTGAAGTCGGCGAGATCCTGGGGCGAGGCGTTGTCGCCGGGTCCGACGAACTCGACGGCGCCGGCTGCAGCGTTGGCGAAGCTGCCGATGCCGCCGAGGACGTCGCCGTCTTCGAAGGCCTGGATGCCGCTGTAGACGTCGTTGGCGATGTTGAATGCGCCGATGCCGGTGAGCGCGCCGCCGATTTCGAGGGCGTAGTTGACGGGATCGCCGTTGATCTCGCCGTCCTGAGCCAGGTCGGTGAAGAAACTGGCGAGCGGCGCGAACTCCGGCGCGAGGATGGCGACGGCAACGTTGATCGCGCTGAGGGCGTAGTCGAAGAAGGACGCCGGCGGCTTCTCGGGCTCTTTGTTGCGCAGGAAGTTGACCTCGCCGCTCTCCTCACTGCGGCTGACGACCTCGATGTTGCCGCCGATCTCGACGACCGTGGCTTCGCCGCGGCTGTTGGTGACGACGTTGCCGTCAGGGCCCATCAGGGCAAACGAGAAGTCGCCGTGCTTCTGCCAGCGGTTGCCGTCGGCCTCTTCGAGAACGACGACGTCGTGCTCGAAGAAGTCGCCCGAGCGGGTGGCGTAGGAGCGCGCGGGATCGTCGATGAAGAGCGGTCCGCGGAAGCTGGTGCCCAAGCTGACGAGATCGTGACCCTCGCCCATGTGGATCTCGGTGCGTCCGTTGGCTTCCGTGCCGCCGCTTTCGCCGTCGAAGAAGACGATGCCGTCCTTGTCGTCGAAGCTGCGTCCCTCGCCGTCGCCGAGATGGATGCGTCCGCCGTAGACGTTGCCGAAGAGGCGGATCTGGTCGGCGTCGGCGCCGGTGCGGACGACCGGGTCGTAGTGCGTGCCCTCGAGCTGGACGACGTCGCGGTCGTCGCCGGTCTCGATGCGGAGATCGTGCGTGACGGTTTCCGGACCGTCGATCGAGACGGTGTCGCGGCCGTCGTGGGTGGCGATGGCGACCCGATCGAGGAGCCCGCGCAGGCGCACTTCGTCGTGACCGCCGTGGTCGCGGTAGTCGACGTCGATGTCCTCGAGGCGGCCTTCCTGCGCGGCGCCGGTGTCGATCAGGACGTCGGTGAAGGTGCCGTACAGGTCGAGCAGGTCGTTGCCGCTGCCGAGCTGGAACTGACCGGCCTGGAAGCTGCCGGCGCCGAACGCCTGGTCGTCGCCGTGGCCGAGCTGGTAGACGCTGCCGGTGTCGGTGAACGTGACCGTTTCCTGCTGCCCGGCCTCGTTGGTGACGGTGTGGCTCTGGAAGATGAGCTGATCGTGGTCGTCGCCGAGGTCGATCGAGTTGTCGGCCTGCACGCCCTGGAGCGTGAGCTGGTCCTGGTTGTTGCCGGTCGTGAGCGGCGCGTGCTGTAGATCGGCCGCCGTGGCGACGACCGCAGGATCCTTCTGGTAAACCGTGACGACGAGATCGTTGAAGTCGCCGAGGTCGCTGGCGTCGTCCCGGCCGGGCAGATCGCGCACGGGCTGGCCGGTGAGGTCTTCGTCGTCGAAGGCGAAGGTGATCGTGCCGTCGGGATGCTGCTGGACCTTGGCCATGCCGCTGTCGGAGGTCTGGACCTGGCCGTTGTCGTGGTTGATCATCCGAAACTGCAGGGCCGTGCCGGCGGCGAGATGGCCGAGGTCGGTGTCGACCGGACCGTTCTGGCCGTGCACGACCGTGCGCCAGTCGCCCAGGCTGGGATCGAAGAACTGCAGCTCGAAGCTGTCGGTCTCCATGCCGTCGACGCGCAGGCCGAGCGGTCCGGTGTCGGCCTGGGTGTGGACGTGGGCGTAGCTGCCGCCCTCGTCGTGCGTGCGGGTCTGGGCGAGGTGACGGCGGAAATCCGCGTCGTGCTGCCAGAAGTTGTCGCCGCTGCTCTGCTGGCCGGCGGCGGCGAGCTCGCCGACGCGCTGATCGACGCTCACAAAGCCGCGATCGCCGCGGATCAGGTAGCCGCCGTCGTCGTCGTGAATGAAGTCCTCGCCGGCTTCGGCGCGCGCGCCGTCGATGCGGGCGGTGCGATCGTTGCGGTGGCCGGACTGAACGCCGATCTTGTCGGCGGTGAAGGCCTTCCAGTCGTCGAAGGTCACGCCGTCGAAGGCGCGGGTGTCGATGTTCCAAGTCATGATGAGGGTTCCTATCAACAAGGATCGGCGCATACACCGATCCGAAAAAGGCGCCTGCCGGATCGAGGCCGGCATCCCGGCGCAGTGCCGAGAAGCGCGAATCAGGATTCGGGACATTGATTCCGACTTTGGGTCGAAAATCCCGAAAAGGGTTTGAATGAATGCAATATGGCACAAAAGACCGAAGAACGGAACAAATTTCCGCCTGATTCTTTGAGAACCCGTTGTAATCCAACCTCTTAGTCCTCGAATCGGGTAATTCGTCCCGCATTCTCATCAAGTCCCTTTTTCGGGACAATACGTTTGCGCAGCAAAAAGGACGCCTCGCGATGAGGCGCCCTGGGTCAGCGAATGGCGCCGGCGCAGCCGGCGGCGGCGGGTGGCTGTGGCTACGGCGTGCGGTTGATCGCGTTGGCGCCGGTGCCGGCAATGCCCGGGAAGAACTGGCTGACCTGCCACTGGCCGCCGTCCCAGCGCAGGCCGATCGTGGTCGCGCTGACGTCGTTGGGATTCATCGCATTGGTGCCGGTATAGCGGTAAATGTCTTGGCCGCCCACTTTGGTCTTCACGCGGTTGGCGCCCTCGAAGCCGGTGCCGATCGACTGGCCCCAGTCGATCGTGACCTGCGGCGCATAGTCGCTGGTCAGGCCGATCGCGGACGGCGGCGTCGTCAGCGACGGGATGCCGAGATGCTGCATCGCCTCGTCGAGGCTGCGCTGCTGCAGGAAGTTCTGCGTGTTGTAGCTGTTGAAGCGCGTCGAGCGCGGCGGCGGACGGTTGACCGCGTTCGCATCGCCCGGCGCAACGCCCTGGGTCAGGCGACGCTGCAGCTCGCCGTCGGTGACGTCGGGGCCGTGGCGCTGGATCGAGTGGCCGCCGGCGGCGAGCTCGCGCTGGGCGAGACTGCGCGCCGCGCTGACCTCGTTTTGCGCCGCGCGGTTCGACAGGTTGTCGATGCGGTTGCCGAGGCGCTCGAAGAGCTGATCGCCGAACGCCTGCGCGGTCGGGTTGGCGCCGTTCTGGGTGAAGGCGCGCGAGATCACCATCGTGTTCGAGAGGCCGGTCTGGCGCAGCACGTTGTTGACCGCGTCGGGGCCGGTCGACGACGCCAGGCTGTGGATCATCTGCAGCGTGCCCTGCGGGTTGCTGGTGTGCACCAGGGCGTCCTTGATCGACTCCGGACGGATGCCGGCGTTGACCAGGTCGGCGGCGAGCGCGCGGGTCGGCGTGCTGACGTTGCCCAGGCCCTCGACCAGCTGGTTGCGGGTGCGCGCCGGCATGCTCTGCAGGCGATCGGCGAAGGCCGCCAGGCCGTCCATGCGGCCGCTGAACGCGCGCGCCAGGTCGTCGGTCAGCTCGGGGCCGAGATGGCGCGATAGGTTGCTGATCTGGCCGACGTTCAGGCTGCCCGCCAGGCGATTGACGGTGGGCGTGCCGAGCGTGTTGCGCGCCGACTGCAGGATGTCGAGCGTCGACTCGGGGTTGCTGTAGTTGCGGATCGCGCCGTTGAGCAGGTTGCCGTCGACGCCGTCGGCGGCGAGCTGCAGGGCCTTCTCGCCGACCACGCCCTGAATGGCGTTGTCGAGGCCCTGGATGGCGTCGCCCAGGCTGTTGCGCACGTTGGTGGGCATATCGCCGAGCGCGCGGCTGAGCTTGGTCAGGAGGCCGGCGGCGTCGTCGGCGTTGCGGAAGATCGCCTTGACCGCCGCCTTGCCGGCCGGCGTCGGATCGAAGAGGCCGACGGCCAGCGACAGACCGTTCATGAGCGCGCCGGTGGGATCGCGGTCCATGATCGCGTTGTAGAGGCCGACGGCGTCCTGGACCTCGCCGACGCCGGGAATGAAGCCGGCGGCGATTTCGACCGTGGTGCGGAACCACTGGTTGCCGAGCGCGTTCTGGATCGAGGTGTTCAGGCCCTGGATGCCCGCGTCGGGATCTTCGAAGGCCTCGCCCCAGGGCTCGTAGGCCACCAGGCTGCCTTCGTCGAAGCGGTTGAACAGGCTGGCGTCACGCGCAACCTCCACGCTGTCGGCGGCAAGCGTGGTCCAGGTCGTTGACGTGTCGCTGCTGGGGTTCGGAGGATCTGCTGCGTTCGTGGATGTGAGTGCGTCGGTCGCTGTCTGTGTGAAATTGAATTCAACGCCCATGGCGTGAGTCTCCAAATCATTTTGAAGCGCGCGGCGCAAAGGCCGGGCGCGCTGGGGCAGTTCAGAAGGGTTCTACAGAAAAATATTGAGCGCGCACGCGGAGTACAGCGCTTCCTGACGGTCTTGCAAGATCTGCGCCGAAACTGGCAGATGCTTCGGCTGGCCGTGGAACCCTTGATCCGTCAAGTACATGGCGCAGCTGTCCAGAGGATGTCAAGAAAGCAGGTTTACTTTTCCCCGACAGGGAAAATTGCCCATATCTCGGGCGACCGGCGCCGCGCGCAACCGAAAAAGGCGCCTCACGAGGAGGCGCCTGGAAGACGGCGGCACGACAGTCTGCCGGGTCGGTGCGCACAGCCGTTACGGCGTGCGGTTGATCGCGTTGGGGCCGGTGCCGGCGACGCCAGGAGAGAACTGATTGATCTGCCACTGATTGCCGTCCCAGGTGAGGCCGATCGTGGTCGAGTTGATCTGGTTCGGATCGATCGGCTGGGTGCTCTGGTAGCGGCGGACCCTGGCGCCATAGGACGTGGTGCTGAGCTGCGGATCGACGCCTTCGAAGCCCGTGCCCACCGACTGGCCCCAGTTGATCGTGACCTGCGGTACTTGGTCGCCGCTGAGGCCGAGTGCTGACGGCGGCGTGTTGATCGAAGGGATGCCAAGATGCTGCATCGCTTCCTCGAGACTGCGCTGCTGCAGCTGGTTCTGCTGCGCATAGCTGTGGAAGCGCGTCGAGCGCTGCGCCGGACGGTTGACCGTTCTTGTCTCGCCGGGGACGATGCCCTGGGTCAGGCGTCCCTGGAGCTCAGCGTCGGTGAGGTCGGGGCTGTGGCGCTGGATCGAATGGCCGCCCGAGGTGAGCTCGCGCTGGGCCAGATCGCGGGCCGCCGTCACCTCGACCTGCGCCGAACTGTTGGGCAGGTTGTCGACGCGCGCGCCGAAGCGCTGGAAGAGTTCGTCGCCGAACGTCTGCGCGGTCGGGTTGACGCCGTTCTGCGAGAGCGCCTGCGAGATCGTCATCGTGTTCGAGATGCCGACCTGTCTCATCAGGTTGTTGACCGCCGTCGGGCTGGTCGCCGAGGCCAGGTCGCTGATCATCTGCAGGGTGCTCTGCGGATTGGCCGTGTGCACCAGCGCGTCCTTGATCGACGTCGGGCGCAGGCCGGCGTTGATCAGGTCGGCGGCGAGGGTGCGGGTCGCCGAGTCGGCGTTGCTCAGGCCCTGCACCAGCTCGCCGCGGGTGCGCGCCGGCAGGCTTTTCAGCGCGTCGGAGAAGACGCCGAGGTTACCCATGCGGCCGAGGAACGACTGCGACAGATCGGCGGCCAGCTCAGGGCCGAGGTTGCGGGTCAGGTCGGTGATCTGCTGCGTGCTCAGGCCGCCGTCGGTCATGCGCTTGACCGAGTTCTGCAGCACGGTGAGGGCGGTGCCCGGATCGGCGTGGGTGCTGAGAATGTCGTTGAGCACGTTGCCGTCGACGCCGCCGCTGGCGAGCTCGAGCGCCTGCTTGCCGATCGTGCTCTGGCCGACCTCGTCGAGGTTCTGGATCGCGTTGCCGAGGTTGGTGCGCGCGCTCGGCGACATGTTGTTCAGCGCGCCGCCGAGCCGGGTCAATAGGCCGGCGGCGTCGTCGCTGTTGCGGAAGATCGCCTTGAGCGCGGCCTGGCCGGCCGGCGTCGGATCGAAGATGCCGAGGAGGATCGACAGGCCGGCAAGGGTGGCGCCGGAGGGATCTTGATTCTGGAGCGCCTGGATCAGCCCCGCGGCGTCCTGGATCTCGCCGACGCCGGGTAGGAAGCCGCCGGCGATTTCGAGCGCGGTGCTGAACCAGCCGTTCTCGAGCGCATTCTGAAGCGTTTCGACGCCGCCCTGGATGCGCCCGTCGTCGTCGCTGAACGCGTCCTGGAACGGGTTGAAGCCGACTTCGACGATCCCCAACTCGTCGGCGTCGCTCGGGTCGCCGGTGTTGCCGATGGTTTCGAGATCGCTCAGGTCTTTGGTCGTGTCG
>JBCCOR010000247.1:0-7194 GCA_039025295.1 Acidobacteriota bacterium | reverse complement strand
CGGGCAGCGACCGCGGCGCCGACGACGACAGCCGGCACACAGGCGACGCCGCCCAGGACCTCGCAGTGCTGGAAGACGAGCTGCGACGCTTCGACCCGACCCTTCTCGGCCGCAGCCGCGTGGTGCTCGGCAGCAAGGTCGACGCCGCCCTCGACGAGCGCCGCGACGCGCTGCGCCGCGCCGCCGCCGCGCGCGACCTGCCCTATCTCGAAGCCAGCGCCGTCACCCGCGCCGGCCTCGACGCACTCGTCCACCGACTGCGCCAGCAGCTCGCCGAGGCACCGCGCCTCGACGCGCCGCCGCCCCTCGATCCCGACGGCGCACCGGCGCCGCTACCGATCGTCGCCCCCGACGATCCCGACGACGGCTTCGGCGATGAGGACGGCTTCGGCCAGCTCGACTTCGGTGCGCCGGGCGCCGCCGCGCCGGGCGCCTGAGCTGCAGCGCAATCCGAACGATGGCCACGACGCAGCGCGCGATCGGCCTCTACGGCGGCAGCTTCGATCCGATTCACGTCGGCCACATCGCACCGGTGCGCGCAGCGCGCGAGGCACTCGGGCTCGAGCGCGTGCTCTACCTGCCCACCGGCCGGCCGCCCCACAAGCCCGATCAGCGCTTTGCGCCGGCCGCGCGACGGTTCGCGATGGTCGAACTCGCGCTGCTCGACGAACCCGGGCTGGAGGCGATGGACTGGGAGCTGCGCGACGACCGGCCGAGCTACACCGCCGACACGCTGGCGCGCGCGCAGCAGCTCTTCCCCGATGCGGCGCTGCATCTGCTGATCGGCGCCGACAGCGCCTGCCAGCTGCATCGCTGGCGACGCTGGCAGGAGATTCCCCGACGCGCGACCGTGGTCGTGCTCGCGCGTCCGGGCTGGCAGCTCGACGACGACGCGGCGATGCCGATCGATCTGCGCACGCTGCTGGCGCTCGACGACGACAGACCGCCGCTGCCGGCAGGCTGGCGGCCCGCGCGGCGGGTGACGAATCCGGAGATCGACGTCGCCTCGTCGACGCTGCGCCGCGACCTGGCCGCGGGCCGCACGCCCGATGCGAATCGTTTGCCGCGCGCGGTGTTATATTACATAGACAAGTATCAACTCTATCGGTCGAACAACCGCGGAGAACACCACTCACCATGATCGAGCCAAGCGCCGGATCGCCGCGCGCCGACCGTCCCGAGGAACCGGCGGTCGACACCCTGTCCACCGCCGCCCCTTCGCTGTCCCAGGACCACGCCGACGACGCGCACGCAGCCGCCACTGACGACGCGGTACCGATGTCCGACGTGGTACGCATCGCCGTCGATGCCGCGCTCGACCGCAAGGCCGAGGCGCTGAAGATCCTGCACCTCGGTGCGGTCAGCGACTTCACCGACGACTTCGTGATCTGCAACGGCACCAACGAACGCCAGGTGCGCGCCATCGCAGACAACATCGAAGACCAGCTGCGCGCCGCCGGCACGCGGCCGCTGCACGTCGAGGGCTACAACAACGGACGCTGGGTGCTGCTCGACTACGGCAACGAAATGGTGATTCACATCTTCCTCGACGACACCCGCCAGCACTACGACCTCGAGCGCCTGTGGGCCGACGGCCCCGACATGACCGAGGCGTATTTGGCCCAGGCCGCCTGAGCCGACGGCGCCGGTCGGCGCCGCCGCGCCTCGCGTCATCGAGCGCCATGGACGAGCCGACCGCGGCCGCGCCGGCCGAGCGCGCCGACGATCCGCCGATGGACAGCGCGCTGGCGCGGCTGGTGCGCGCCTCGCCGTCGCTGCGCACCAGCCTCGCCGGCGTCGCGCGCGCGGCCGCGGCCGACGCCGTGCCGCTCCTGATTCTCGGCGAGTCCGGAACCGGCCGCAGCGCGCTGGCGCGGGCGATGCACGACAGCGGACCGCGCCGCGACCGGCCGCTGGTCACCGTCGACCCGGGCGTCATCCCGAGCACCCTCTTCGAAGGCGAGCTCTTCGGCCACCGCGCCGGCGCGTTCACCGGCGCCGACCGCGATCGCGACGGCCGCGTGGCGCGCGCCGAAGGCGGCACGCTGATCCTCGATCACGTCGAATCGCTGCCTGCGGCGACCCAGCCTGCCCTTCTGCGCCTGCTCGCCGAGCGCACCTACCGACCGCTCGGCGGCCGCGAGCGCGCGTGCGACGTGCGCTTCGTCGCCCTCGGCAGCGACGATCTGCCCGCGCGCGTCGAGGACGGCGTGTTCCGCGCCGATCTCTTCTACCGCCTCGAGGTGCTCGCCTTTCGCCTGCCGCCGCTGCGCGCGCGCGCGGACGATCTGCCCACGCTCTGCACCAGCCTGCTCACCGATCTCGCCCAGCGGCTCGGGCGCGACGCGATTCCGACCGTCGCGCCGCGCGCGCTCGCTTGGATGCGCACCTACGCCTGGCCGGGCAATCTGCGCCAGCTGCGCAATCTGCTCGAGCGCGCGCTGATCGTCACGCCGCCCGGATCATCGCTCGATCCGCCGCCGCCCGGCGACGCCGCCGCGGCGCACGCGGCCGACGCGCCGTCGACGCTGGCCGCGCTCGAGATGGCGCACATCCGCCGCGTCCTCGCCCACACCCGCGGGCATCAGGGCAAAGCGGCGGCGATCCTCGGCATCAGCCGCAAAGCGCTGTGGGAAAAGCGCAAGCGGCACGGCATTCCGTAGGGCTCGAGCGACCGCGCCGGCGCGCGCACCGCATCCGCGTCCTGACGACGAAGCAGTACACTGTCCGGCATTCCCTGACGTTTTGGATGCACATCGATTGAGGAGAACAGGCATGAGCACGGCGCAAGCATCTTCGGACACACCGTCGAACGCCATCAGCAGCCACGGCGATCGTCTCGATCTCAGCGGGCTCGACTGGTCGACGTCAGACGCCCAGGAAGCGTCGATCGATCAGCTCTATCGCCAGGTCCAAACACGCGTGTGGAGCCTGATCGACTGGTACTACCGCGGCGGCCGCGGCAACCGTGGCCAGGCGAAGGGCTTTCGGCTGTTCGCCGTGGCCTTCTTTTCGCTCGGCGGCCTGATGCCGTTCGTGGAATTGGCGGCGCCCGCCGCCACAGAGGCCACGACGGCCGACCCAGACCTGTGGGCGACGATCCTGCAGCAGAATTGGAGCGACTACGGCTATCTCTTCATTGCGCTCGCCGCGGTCTTCCTGGGCTTCAACCGCTATCTCGGCCGCTCGTCGGCGTGGATTCGCTACGTCACGACCGCCATGCGCCTGCGCGAGCTCTGGGAGAGCTTCCAATTCATCTGGGCCGAGGTGCAGGCGCGCCGAGGCGATCGGCCGCCCTCGCCGCCGCCCACCGTGACCGCCGACGCGGCCTCGCCCACACCGCCGAAGCCCGACGCGCCCGTCGGTGCCGCGTCGCCGTTCCATGCCATCGATCTCGACGACCCTGAGCATCTGACCGCTGCGGGGCGGATCCGGCTGCTGCGCGCGCTGATGGACGCCGCCAACCGCGAAACCGCGCGCGAGACGCATCAGTGGGCAACAGCGTTCACCGACGATCTCAACCTGCTGTCGCAGGCCATCGAGCAGAGCCGGCAGTCGAGCAACCGCTGACGGCTGGCGTCCGGGTCACTACGAGGAGCGCTTCATGCCCAACGACGAGAACAACCGCGAATCCAAGAAGATCGGCCAGCTGCTCGGCCAGCTGCTCGGCACCCTCGATGCCCAGTCGACGCCGGCGCTGCGCGTCGCCGTCGCCAGCCAGCGCGCCGGCAGCGCCGACGGCGAACGCCTGCCGGTGGTCCTCAAGCTCGGCACGCGCGCACCCGAACCCGACGAGCCCTGGGGCGCTTACAAAGCGCGCATCGACGCCCATCTCGGCCCGACCCGTGAGCGCATCGCCGGGATGATGGGCCTCGAGGTGACGCCGCTGGTGGCGGCCAACGCGCTCGCCGTCGAGGCCGATCCCGATCAGATCCAGCGCCTGCTCGAGGAGCAGCCGATCGAGAAGATCGAGCTCGATCCGCTGGTGCGCCTGACCGCCATGGACGACGCCGTGATCGACGTCTCGCTCGCCGCCTATCAGGCGCGTCAGCCCGGCCTGACCGGCCGCGGCGTGCGCGTCGCCGTGATCGACTCGGGCGTCGACGCCGAGCATCCCGCGCTCGAGGTCGCCGAGGCGGTCAGCACCTGCGACGAGCCGAACACGCTGCCCGGCAGCCACGGCACCCACTGCGCGGGCTCGATCGCCTCGCGCGACGCGCACTTTCCCGGCATCGCCCCCGAGGTGACGCTGATCGACGTCAAGGTGCTCAACGCCGACGGCAGCGGACGGCATACCTATATCGTTCGCGGCATCGACGAAGCGCTCGAGCGCGGCGCCCACATCCTCTCGATCAGCGTCGGCTTCAACCAGCTGCCGCGCTGGTCGCAGGGCGGCCACGGCTGGTACTGCGACGACGGCGACTGCCCGCTGTGCGTGGCAATCGACAACGCGGTCGCGTTCGACAATGTGCTCGCAGTGGTCGCGGCCGGCAACGAGCATCGGCGCGCGGAGACCCTACGCAACTTCGGCGAGGCGGCGACGGTGACCACCGAAATCACCTGCCCGGGTCACGCGCGGCGCGCGCTGACGGTGGGCGCGCTGACCAAGCGCACCTTCCTGCCGGCCGATTTCTCGAGCCGCGGCCCGACCCGCTACGGCGTGATCAAGCCCGACCTGGTGGCGCCGGGCGTCAACATCACGTCGACCGTGCCGGTGCCGCGCGGCGTCGACGGACGCCCGATCCAGCATCCGCCGCGCGCGCGCCTCTTCGATCGCAAAAGCGGCACGTCGATGGCCACGCCGATCGTCGCCGGCGCTGCGGCGCTGGTGGTGCAGCAGATGCGCGACGCGGGTCGCGCGTGGACCCCGGCCGACGTCATCGACGCGCTGCAAACGCGCGGCCTGGCGCCGATCGTCGCGCTGCCCAACGTGGTCGGCCAAGGGCGTCTCGATCTGCGCACGCTCGACGCGTTTCCACCGGATGCCGACGAAACGAACGGCGATGGGACGCTGGACGGCGGCGCGCCGGACGATGACGCATCGAACGGCGGCGGCCCGACGGGCGCCAGGGCAGTGGATTGCACAGACGACGGGCCGCGTGCACCCGCGCTCAAGCCACACGGCGACGCCCTGGCCGACGCGGCGTTCGGCGGCGACGAGCCGTGAGCGAGCGCACGCGCGAAATCGCGGACGCGCCGGCGCTTCGCAGCGACGACGATGCGCGCTGTCCACAGCACGTCTCGCTGCAGCTCGGGATCGATCTCGCGCCGGGTTCGCGGGCCGCGCGCGGCACCCAGCTGCGGCAGGCGCTCGCGCCCGTCGCTGCGCTGGTCGCGCAGCGCGGCGGCCGGGTTCTCGAGGAGACGCTGTCGGTGTCGGGCCAGCTGGTCGAGGCGGTGCTCGCCGCCGACGGCTACGACGAAACGGTGCGCCTGCTCTGCGAACGCGGCGTGCGGGTCGATCTGCTGCGCAGCGTGCAGGCCGTTCAGGGCGGGCTGGCCGACGGCAGCTGTCCGCCGATCGACGGACTGACCCGCGAGGCGAACGATCAGAGATAGCCGCCGAGCTCGCTCCAGTCGTCGTGCTCGAGGGTGTATTTGATCGCGGCCATGAAGCGATCGGCGTCGGCGCCGTCGATCAGGCGGTGGTCGAAGGTCAGTGAGAGGTAGCACATCGTGCGCACGGCCAGCGCATCGAGGCCGGCGCCGTCGCTGATCACCACCGGCCGCTTCTCGATCGTGCCGATGCCGAGGATCGCCACCTGCGGCTGGTTGATGATCGGCGTGCCGAACTGACTGCCGAACACGCCTGGGTTGGTGATCGTGAACGTGCCGCCGTGGATCTCGTGCGGCTGCAGCTTCTTGCGCCGCGCACGCTCGGCGAGGTCGTTGGCGGTCTGTGCCAGACCGACCAGGTTGAGATGGTCGGCGCGCTTGATCACCGGCACGATCAGACCGCGGTCCATGGCCACTGCCATGCCGAGGTTGATGTCCTTCTTGTAGACGACGTTGGTGCCGTCGATCGCGGCGTTGAGCTGCGGGAACTGGCGCAGCGCGTCGCACGCGGCGCGGAAAAAGAATGGCATGAAGGTGAGCTTGGTCGCGTTCTCGCGCATGAACCGCCCCTTGATGCGGTTGCGCAGATGGGCGATGCGGCTCATGTCGATGTGGAACACGCTGGTGACGTGCGCCGAGGTCGCCTTCGAATAGACCATGTGCGCCGCCGTGATCTGGCGGATGCGCGACATCTTCTCGACGTGGACGTTCTCGCCTTTGACGTAGGCGGGCACGGAGAAGTCGATGCCGGCGAAGCCGCGGCCGGCCGGCACCGGCTGCGCGCTCTGCGCGGCCGGGGTCACCACCTCGAGCTTGCCGCCACCACTCGACGCCACCGGCGCGTCGCTGCGCGCCTCGATCTGCGGCGACGGCGCGGCCGGCTGGCGCGGGTCGCCCGCTGTGTCGTCGCCGTCGCGCGATGCCGAAGCGTCTGCCTGCTGCGGCTGAGGCTGCGGCGCGGAAGGCTGAGGCGGTGCGACGGGCTGCGGCGGTGCGACGGGCTGGGGCGGTGCGACCGGCTGGGGCGGTGCGACCGGCTGGGGCGGTGCGACCGGCTGGGGCGGTGCGACCGGCTGGGGCGGTGCGACCGGCTGGGGCGACACAGCGGGTTCCGGCGCAGGCGGCGCGGCGGCGGGCGGCGCGGACGATTCGGCTTCGGGCGGTGCGGTCTGCGCAACCGTGCCGAAGAACGAACCCGTGCCGTCGAAGGCCTGTGTCTCCTCAGCCGCAGCAGGCTGAGGCGGCGCAGGCGCAGCGGGTTCGGGCGGCGGCGCGGCAGGCTGAGGCGGCGCGGCGGGCTGAGACGATGCGGCAGCCTGCGGCGGTGCGCCCCCGGCGCTGCGGCGCTCGATATAGGCGAGTATGTCCTTCTTGGTCACGCGGCCGTGAATGCCGGTACCGGTGATTTCGCTCAGATCGACGCCTTCGCGTTCGGCGATCTTGCGCACCAGCGGACTCGAGAAACGGCGCACGCGATCGCCCAAGCCGAAGTCGGTCTCATCACCGAAGGCCGCGGCGTCCGGCGCCGGCGCGGCCTGCGGTGCAGGGGACGCCGGCGGCTGCGGCGGCGCGGCCTGCGGCGGCGGCGCAACGGGCTGCGGCGGAGCCGCCTGCGGCACGGTGGGCGGCGCGGGCGCG
>JBCCOR010000246.1:0-7218 GCA_039025295.1 Acidobacteriota bacterium | reverse complement strand
CTGCAGCAGCGGCGGCAGTTCGCCCGGGCCGAGCATCACCCGATTCTCGCGCGAGAATCGGGTGATGCTCGGCCCGGGCGAACTGCCGCCGCTGCTGCAGCAGGCGATCATCGCCGCCGAGGACAGCAACTTTTACAAACACGGCGGCGTCGATCTCAAGGGCATCGTGCGCGCGGTGGTCAACAACCTGCGCGAAGGCCGCCGCGCCGAGGGCGCCTCGACGCTCACCATGCAGCTCGCCCGCACGCTCTTTCTGACCCGCGAGAAGAACTACAAGCGCAAGATCGAAGAAGCGTTTCTCGCCGTCGAGCTCGAGAAGCAGTTCAGCAAGCAGCAGATTCTCACGCTCTACTGCAACCTGATGAACCTCGGCCACGGCAACTACGGCATGGAAGCCGCAGCGCGCAGCTATTTCGGCAAGTCGGTCGACGATCTGACCCTGCCCGAGGCGGCGACCCTGGCCGGCATCCCCCAGCGTCCCACCGACCTCAGCCCGCACCGTAACCCGGAGAACGTCACCCGCCGTCGCAACCATGTGCTGCGGCGCATGCGCGACGAAGGCTACGCCACCCCGGCCGACTACGAAGCGGCCGTCGCTACGCCGCTGACCGTCGTGCCGCGTCAGAAGGAAGCCCAGCTGGGGCCGTATTTCGCCGAAGAGGTGCGCCGCGACCTGGCCGACCGCTACGGCACCGAGAGCCTCTATGACCAAGGCCTGCAGGTGTGGACGACCCTCGACCCGCGCATTCAGACCGCGTCGGAGACGGCCCTGCGCGAAGGTCTGGCGCGGCTCGCCCATCGCGCCGGCTGGCAGGGCCCCCTGCGACAACTCGAGGGCGAGGACGATCCCGCCAAGGCGCAGCTGACCTCGTGGGGTCGCGCGCTCACCGCGCCGCAGACCGGCACCTGGTACGAGGGCGTCGTGCTCGCGAGCGATCCGCGCACCGCGGAGGTCAAGATCGGCAGCCAGGTCTATACGCTGACCCGCGCCGGCATTGCCTGGACGAAGAAGAAGCGGCCGAGCGATCTGCTGCAGCCTGGCGACGTCGCCTGGTTCCGCTTCGCCGCGGTCGAGGACGACGGCAAGAAGCCGGCCGGCACCGACGCGGTCGGCACCGCCGCGGTCGGCACCGCCGAGGCCGCTGCCGCCGAGGCCGCGCCGACGCCGCGCGTCCTGCATCTCGAGCAGGCGCCCGAGATGGAGGGCGCCGTCTTGGTGGTCGAGTCGGCGACCGGCGCGATCCGCGCGATGATCGGCGGCTTCAGCTACGAGCGCAACGAGTTCAACCGCGCCACCCAGGCGCGTCGCCAGATCGGCTCGGCGTTCAAGGCCTTCGTCTTCGGCGCGGCGCTCGAGAACGGCTTCACCACCGCCGACACCCTCTTCGATGCGCCGGCGGTCTTCCGCGGCGCCGACAACACCGCCAGCTACAGCCCGCGCAACTACTACCGCCGCTACTACGGCATCATCACGCTGCGGCGGGCCCTCGAGCTGTCGGTCAACGTCAGCGCGGTCAAGCTGCACGATCTGGTGGGCGCGGAGCGGGTGATCGACTTCGCGGCGCGCGCCGGCATCGTCACGGCGCTCCAGCCTTACCCGAGCCTGGCGCTCGGCGCGGCCGACCTGACGCCGCTCGAGCTGGCGGCGTCCTACGCCACCCTGGCCAACCAGGGCATCCACGTCGAACCCTACCTGATCGAGCGCGTCGCCACGCCGCAGGGCCGCGTGCTGCACGAGCATCTGCCCCAGGCGCGCAAGGCCATGGATCCACAGATCGCCTACCTCGTGACGCAGATGCTGCAGGGCGTCGTCGACCGCGGCACCGCGGGCAGCCTGCGCGCGGGCGGCAAGCTGACGCTCGATCTCGCCGGCAAGACCGGCACGACCAATGCTTACACCGACGCCTGGTTCGTGGGCTACACGCCGCGCTACACCATCCTGAGCTGGGTCGGCTACGACAAGAAGCGCTCGCTCGGGCGCGGCATGACCGGCGCCGAGGCTGCGCTGCCGATCTGGAAATCGATCGTGCAGGCCGGCGTCGACGAAGGCTGGATCGGCAACGACGAGACCTTCCCCGTGCCGCCGGGCATCAGCGAGGTGCCGATCGAATACTTCAGCGGCAAGCTGAGCGGCCCGGGCGCCGAGCGCGTGCTGAGCGAGCGCTTTCTTACCGGCAGCGAGCCGCAGGAGCGCTACGACGCGCGCTGGGCCCAGATCATGGCGCTGCCCTGGTATCAGCAGGAGGCGTTCTACCTGCCCAAGGAAGGCGAGGCGATGCCGACGCAGATCGAAGGCGAGATGTGGCAGGCGGTCGACGATGCCTGGACCCCGGGCGGTCGCAAGAAGCGCGCGGCCGAGCGCGCCGCGCAGGCCGCCGCCGAGGCCGCCGACGCCCGCTGAGCCCGTCAGCAGGGGCGAGCGCGGCGAATCAGAACGCGTCGACCGGCGCGGACGGCGGCGGCGGATCGACGCGCTGCGTCGAGGATGGCGCGGACGGCTTGATGCCCACCAGACCGAAGTCGCGATGGCCGTAGAGCTGCACGTCGAGCGCGTCGCGCAGCCGGTTGATCTGATCGGCCAGCCGATGCTGCGCCGGATCGAGCGCGCCGAGATCGATCTCGGGCAGGCGCTGCGCATCGGGGAACGGATGCAGATCGAGCTGATGCACCGGCGCGAAGCCCGCCGCGCGGTAGAGCACGCCCAGGCTGCCCGGATGCACCGGGCGCCGATGGGTCGGATCGAGCCAGAACCAGCGCGCCGACATCACCACCGACAGCGGACTCGGCGTTTCGAGAACCAGCACGCCGTTTGGCGTCAGCGCGCGCCAGGCAAGCCGCACCAGGCGGGCGAGCGCGTCGGGATCGAGATGCTCGATGACGTGGAACGCCACTACGCCGCCCAGGCTCTCGGGCGCGACCGCCGCCAGATGATCGAAGAGATCGCCCTGGACGACGTCGAGGTCGTCGGCGCGGCAGCGCGCCACCATCGCCTCGCTGGCGTCGACGCCGCGCACGGTGATGCCGCGATCGCGCATCAGGCGCAGCGCTTCGCCGCGGCCGCAGCCGAGATCGAGCACCGGACCCGGGCGATCGGCGAGATACGGCAGATACACCGCGATGCGCGCGGCGATGTCGTCCTCGCTGCCGCGGTAGTGGGTTTCGAGATCGAGATAGACGTGCTCACGCTGGCGCGCGGCCAGCTGCGCCAGCGCCGCGCCGTCGATCGCGTCGCTACCGTCGACGCCGACCGCGTCGCTGCCGCCACCAGCGGTCGGCGCGGACGCTTCCAGCGGCCGCGCAGCGGCGGTTTCGAGCACCGCCACCAGCGATCCCAGCCGATCGGCGAGGGTCTGCGTCTCGCGGCGGTGGCGATCGAGCTTCTGATCGACCACCGCGTAGAGCGCCTCGTTGTGGCGCATGATGTCGGTCAGTGCGTCGCTCGTGCGTCGGTCGAGGCGCTCGAGAATCGCCGCGTGCGCCTCGATCGCGTCCTGATGGCTGCGGTGCACCTGGCGGACGAAGGCGTCGAGCTCCCCGCGCGCGTGCTGCGCGTTGGCGATGTGCTCGAGCAGAATCAGGTTGAAGACCCGCTGGCGATCCCACAGCTCGGCGGCGGCGAGACGAAGCAGCGGACGCGCGAGGCGCTTGAACGCGCGAACGGCGCGGCCGATCAGGCCGCGCCGCTCACTGCGTACGGGAAAGGGACGATCGCCGTGCCACAGCCAGGCCCAGGCTTCAAGATCCCGGGTCGGATGCGCGCCGACGAAGGCGTCGATCGACGGCGCGGCCGATGCGCCCTTTTCGTCGCTGTCGCCGCCGTTCGGCGGCTGCGCGTCGGCCGTCTGCGCCGCGTCGTTCATGGCGATCGTCGATCGATCAAGCGTCGGCCGCGGTGATCGCCACCGTGAACGACGCCGACACCTCCGGATGGAGATCGACCGACACGCTGTGCTCGCCCAGGATCTTGAGCGTCACCGCGTTGTCCTCGAGGTTGAGGCGACGACGGTCGACCGTCACGCCCTCGGCCTCGAGATGCTCGGCGATCTCGGCCGTGGTGACCGAGCCGTAGAGGGTTTCGCGATCGCCGACGCGCTTGGCGACCGTGATCGTGAGTCCCTCGATCTGCGCCGCCACGCTGCGCGCGGCTTCGATCTCGCGCTGATGCTGGGCGTCGATCTTCGCCTTCTGATGCTCGAAGTACTTGATGTTGCCGGGCGTCGCCTCGAGGGCGATGCCCTGCGGCAGCAGGTAGTTGCGGGCGTAGCCCGGGCGCACGGAGACGACCGAGCCGCGCGGGCCGAGATTGCGCGTGTCGCGCAGCAGGATCACTTGCATGGTCGTGACCTCCTCAATCCGCGGTGAACGGGATCAGGGCCAGATGACGCGCCCGCTTGATCGCTTTCGCCAGCATGCGCTGATGGCGCGACGAGGTACCGGAGATGCGACGGGGCAGGATCTTCGCCCGCTCCAGAATGTACTGCTGGAGGAGCTTGGTGTCCTTGTAGTCGATGTACTCGATGCCCTCGGCGGTGAACTTACAGACTTTCCGACGACGGTAAAAGGTTCTGCGGCGGGCCATCGATCACGCCTCCTCGCTCGAAGCCTTGGTTTCGGTGTCGCTCGACGCGGCTTCGGTCGGCGCCTCGTCCGACGACGGCGCGGTCTCGGTCGTGGCGGCCTCCGTTGACGCGGTCTCCGTTGACGCAGCGTCGTCGGTCGACGCGGTCTCCGTCGCGGTCGTCTCCGCTGCTGCCGTCTCGGTCGCGGCGGCTTCGGTCGCAGCGGCTTCGGTCGCAGCGGCCGGCTTGGCCTCGTCGGACGACGCAGCGGTCAGATCGGCGTCCTCGGTCGAGACCGGGGCCTCCGGCTTCGGCTGCGCACCCGGCGTACCGGGCTTGCCGCGGCGCAGCGCGCGCTTCAGGTCGAGATCGGTGCGCACCGTCAGGTAGCGCAGGATGCGATCGTTCTGCCGCATCAGTCGCTCGACCTCCGGAATGCCGTTCTGGCCGGTTTCCGAGCTGAGATGCAGGAAGACATAGCGACCTTCGCTGTATTTGTTGATCGGGTAGGCGAGCTTGCGCTTGCCCCAATGCTCTTCCTCGGTGATCGTCGCGCCGGCGTCTTCGATGACGCCCCGGTAGCGCTGGATCATCTCCTGGACTTCGTCATCGTTGAGCCGCGGCTCGACGACGAAACCCAGTTCGTACGTGCGGGTCATGGTGTTGTGACCTCCCTTTGGCCTCTGTGTGGTCCCGCTGCAAACGGAACAGAGAGGTGGATGAAGCGCGCTGGCCAGATGCGGCCAGCGCGCGGGCTGCTGATCATACGCGTCTCGGGCCGTTCACCCAAGCGCGTTCGATCGCGCGTCAGATCAGGAGCGGCGCCACGACGAGCGCCACGACCGACATCAGCTTGATCAGGATGTTGAGACTCGGACCGGAGGTGTCCTTGAAGGGATCGCCGACGGTGTCGCCGACGACCGCCGCCTTGTGCGCCTCGGAGCCCTTGCCGCCGTGCGCGCCGGTCTCGATGTACTTCTTCGCGTTGTCCCACGCGCCGCCGGCGTTGGCCTGGAAGATGGCCAGCATGACGCCGCTGGTGGTGACGCCGGCGAGCAGACCGCCGAGCGCAGACACGTCGTAGAAGCCGACCACGATCGGCGCGATCACGGCCAGCAGGCCGGGCGCGATCATCGCCTTGATCGAGCCCTGGGTCGAGATGTCGACACAGCGCGCGTAGTCGGCCTTGGCCTTGCCCTCGAGCAGGCCGTCGATGGTGCGGAACTGGCGGCGCACTTCCTCGATCATCGCGAAGGCCGCGGTACCGACGGCGCGCATCGCCATCGCCGAGAAGACGAACGGCAGCATCGCGCCGATAAACAGGCCGGCCATGACCTTGGGCTGGGCGAGATCGATGGTGTTGAGGCCGACCGTGGTGCGAAACGCAGCGAACAGCGCCAGCGCGGTGAGCGCGGCCGAGCCGATGGCAAAGCCTTTGCCGATCGCGGCGGTGGTGTTGCCGACCGCGTCGAGCTGATCGGTGCGCGCACGCACGTCCTTGCCGAGATGGCTCATCTCGGCGATACCGCCGGCGTTGTCGGCGATCGGACCGTAGGCGTCGACCGCGAGCTGGATGCCGGTGGTCGAGAGCATGCCGAGCGCCGCGATGGCGATGCCGTAGAGGCCCGCCTGGTCGTAGGCGATCAGGATCGCCGCGACCAGCGCAATCACCGGCCAGCCGGTCGACCACATGCCGAGCGCCAGGCCGGAGATGATGTTGGTCGCCGAGCCGGTCTCCGACTCCTTGGCGATGTTGCGCGCCGGAGCCTTCGACTCGGCGGTGTAGTACTCGGTGATCATGCCGATGAACACGCCCGAGGCGAGACCGGCGATCATCGCCAGGAAGATGCCCATCGCGCCGAATTCGATGTCGCCGAGACGGTACGTACCGCCGATCGTCTGCTGGGTCGCGATGTAGGTCACCAGCACCATCACGCCGGCGGCGGTGAACGTACCGCGGTGCAGCGCCTTGCTCGGATCGCCGCCCTCGCCCGTGCGCACCAGGAAGGTCGAGGCGAGCGACACGACGATGCCGAGACCAGCGAGAATCAGCGGCAGCATGACCAGCGCGTAGGGCAGCGACTCGGTGGCGCCGTCCGTCGCGAGGAAGGTCGCCTGCGCGCCGAGCACCAGCGCGCCGATGATCGCACCGACGTACGACTCGAAGAGATCGGCACCCATGCCGGCGACGTCGCCGACGTCATCGCCGACAACGTCGGCGACAACGTCGGCGACGTCGCCGGCATGGGGGCCGATCTCTACGAGTCGTACGCCGGCTCGATCCTCGCCAGCGCGGCCCTCGGCGCCGCGGCGTTCGCCAACCCGGCGCTCGTCCCGGAGGGGTGGAGCGGCGTCGACGCGCAGCTCGCCGCGTTGCTGCTGCCGCTGGTGATCGCCGGGCTGGGGATCTTCCTGTCGATCGTCGGGATCTTTCTCGTGAAGACCGACGAAGACGCCAGCCAGAAGAGCCTGCTCGCCGCGCTCGCCAAGGGGATCAACCTCTCGACGGCGCTGGTGATCGTCGCCGCGGTGCTCGCCGCGGCGATCCTGATGCCGAAGACGCGGGTCCCCTCGGGCGTCGGCATCAGGATCGCCGCGGCGAGCACCGCGGCGACGATCACCAGCGCCGTCGAGAGGTTGATCCCCTTGGCGAGCGCGG
>JBCCOR010000245.1:0-7224 GCA_039025295.1 Acidobacteriota bacterium | reverse complement strand
GCCGCGCGGCTGGCGGCGGTGGCGCGCGCCGACGGCGTCGCGGCCGAGCGCCTGCCGCGCCTCGAAGCGCGCGCGGCGTGGATCCGCTCGAGCGGTGATCCCTTTCTGCCCGACGACCTCACCCAGGCATCGCTCAACGTGGTCTGGACGCCCTTCGCCAGCGGCACGCGCGCGCCGCGCCGCGCCGCTGAGCTCGCCGAGCAGCGCGCCATCGATGCCGATCTGGTGACCCTGCGCCGGGCGATCGCGCGCGAGATCGACGAAGCGCTGGCGGCGCTCGCCACCGCCCGCGAGGCGCTCGCCGTGCGCGAGCGCGGCGTCGAGCTGGCGAGCGAAACCCTGCGCGTCGACCGCGAGCGCTACGCGGTCGGCCGGGTGACCACCAACGACCTGCTCGACACCGAGGCCGAGCTGCGCCAGCAGCAAACCGCGCGCGATCTGGCCCGCTACGACGTCCTGCGCGCGCGCCTGGCGCTCGAGTCCGCGGTCGGCGGCGGGGTGATTCCCAGTTCTGGGAAGGAAAAGCGCGAATCTTCTCCTGAGTGAGAAAACCCCTGGCAAACAAAGCCTGAACAAGCATTTTGACCCGCCGTGCCCGCGCAAACGGCGGGTTTTTTCGTCAGGGAATCGGGGATTGTTTCCCGCTTGCCTGGTTTGATTTCTCACAATCGGCAAGCAGCGGTCGTCCGACCGGTCGTTCGGTTGTCGGTTCGCCGATTCTGGTACGGCTCTTGCTGTAGCTCAGGGCATCATGACGATCCACGATGCTGGTTCCTCCGCTCCCGCGACGCAGGCTGCGTCCGGCATCACCCTCGGCGGTGATCATCTGCGCTGGCTGGCGGGCAACAACCTGATGCCCCTGCAGCCGGGCAGCCCGCTGGCGCCGATCCTGATGCGCACGCTCAAGGCGATTCAGACGGCCCAGGCGGCCGGCACGCCGGTCGACGACAAAGCCAAGGTCGCCGAGGTGGTCCGCGAGCTGACCGCACGCGGCGTGCTCGCGACCGACGACCAGGGCAGCCTGGCGGTGCACAACGGTTTCCTGCGCGGGCTGGCAAGCCTGGCGCAGCCGCAGGCGCTGCTGCGCAGCGTGTGGCAGCGCCCCGAGCAGCCGACGTCGGTGCTGCAGCTCTATCTGCGCGGCGACGTCGCGACCAGCGCGGTTGTCGCCAACGAGCAGGTGACGCTCGAGACCACGCGTTCGCTGCTCGACTGGGTACGCTTCTTCTACCAGGGCCTCGGCGGTGACGAAGCGCAGGAAGGCGCCGTTGCCGCCGCGCTGCCGTCGCTGGCCGTGATCGTCGTGCGCACGCTGTGGCAGCAGGCCCAGCTGACGGTCGACGCGGCCCTGCCGCACGCGCAGGCCGACACGCTGCTGGCCGGGGCGCTGGCCGATACCGACGAGACCGTGCGCGGCAACCTGATCGGCCTGCTGATCGACAACGCCATTCTGGTCGAGCAGGGCGGTGCGCTGCAGATCGCGCCGGCCTACCAGGCCGCGTTCCGCGCCATGCTGCACGGCGAAAGTTTCCGTATGGACCTGATTCCCGCAGGCGAGGACGGACGTCCGAACCTGGAGGCGAAACGCTTCCTCCAATTCGTCGGCCCGCGCGCGCAGCGCATGGTGTTCGCCGAGGCCTCCTACGAGGCGCTGGAGAAGCTCGGGCGGGTGCCCGCACTGACGACCCAGGACGCGTCGGTCAACGTCGACGCGCTCCGCCAGAACAAGATCGTCATGCTCAGCCCGATCAGCGGACCGGGGTTGGCCAAGACCCTGTCCGCGTTTATGGGGGTGACGACCACCTGATCGTCCTCCCCGCATCTTTGGCCTCGCACGGCGCCGGTCGGCCGCGTCGCGCGTTCGAAGAATTCTGATGGTCGACGTTTTTCTATGAACTTTTGAACCCAATACGACTGAAAACAATACATCTTTGGAGACCAACGCCATGGGCGCTATCGATACCGTTACCAACACTGTCAACACCGACACCACGATCCAGAATCTCGATCAGACGATCGCGCAGACCACGCCGGACGCCACCACCACGTCGCCGCTGAGCGTCGACGGCACCGCCGCCGATCTCGTCGGCCTGCCGGGCGTGGGCCTGGACAGCTCGACCTTCTCGACGCCGCAGATCGATCCGTCGAGCGTCACCATGAGCGCCAGCGACCTGATCGGCCAGACCCCCGATCCGTTCGCCGACGGCGTGCTCGACCAGCTCGCCGAGGGCGACTTCAGCGCGCTCGAGCAGCCGGTTGGCCAGGTGTTCAACGAGAGCGCGCTGGCCGAGCTGACCGCGGCCGGCGTCGATCCGTCGAAGCCGCTCGGTGAGCAGATCCCCGATCTGGTCGGTGGCAAGCTCGGCGAGGCCGCCCTCGAGAAGGCCCAGGAGGTCCTCGGCGACGCCTTCCCGTACGTCGCCGGCGCCGCCTACGGCCTCTACCAGTTCGCCACCGGCGGCGAGGTCGCGCAGGACTTCCAGCTCGGCGGCGAGAACCTGAACGTGTCGGGCGAGGCGTTCGTCGACTTCGGCGAGTTCAGCGTCGACAACCTCGGCGTTCGCGACGGCCAGGCGGCCTTCAGCGTCGGCGACGAGCAGCTCGGCGCCAGCGGCCAGGCCAACTTCTCGCTCGACACCGCCAGCGGCTTCACCTTCGGCGGCGCCAACGGTGAGTTCCACGCCCAGGACGCGATCCTCGGCGGCGACGTCAACGCCACCCTGAACGTCGATCAGAACTTCAACACCGCGTGGACCGCGGGCCTCTCCGACGCCCAGGCGTTCGGCGGCACGCTCAACGCCAACGTTGCCGGTCAGGGCACGCAGATCGGCAACTGGGACGCCAGCCTGACCGACGCGCCGGCCCTCGGCGGCAACCTCGACGGCTCGATCGCCGGTACCGGCGGCCAGATCAACAGCTGGCAGGTCGCGGGTCAGGAGTTCGACGTGCTCGGCACCGACAACGCCCAGTTCCAGGTGAACGGTGACGGCCAGGGCATCACGACCTTCAACGGCAGCGTCAGCGACATTCCGTTCGTCGCCGACGGCAACCTCGACCTGTCGGTCGACGGCAACGCCCGCGAGGGTCAGGTCAACTGGGCCGCCAACGCGCAGGACATGCAGATTCTGAACGGCGACGTCACGGCGTCGATCGCCGGCACCAACGGCGACCTGACCAGCTTCAACGTCACCGGCCAGAACTTCGACGTCTTCAACACCGACAACGCGCAGTTCACGGTCAACGGCGACGGCCAGGGCATCACCACCTTCGACGCCAGCGCCAACGACATCCCGTTCGTCGCCCAGGGCAACCTCGACCTCGCGGTCAACGGCAACGCCCGCGAGGGTCAGGTGAACTGGAGCGCCAACGCGCAGGACCTGCAGGTCCTCGGCGGTGAGATCGACGCCTCGGTCGCCGGCACCAACGGTGACCTGACCAGCGCCAACGTCACGGGCACGAACTTCGACGTCTTCAACACCGACAACGCGCAGTTCTCGGTCAACGCCGACGGCCAGGGCCTGACGACGTGGGACGCGAGCGCCAACGACATTCCGATCTTCGCGGACGGCAACCTCGACCTCGCGGCCAACGGCAACGTGCGCGACAGCTCGGCGAACTGGAGCGCCACCGCGCAGGATCTGAACCTCGACGGTGCCAACCTGACGGTCGGCGTCAACGGCGGCACGGGCACGAGCGGTGTGAACCTCACGGGTGATCTCGACAACGTCCGTCTGGGCAGCGACGTGACCCTCACGGCCGACGTCAGCACGAACACCGCCGATCTGCTCGGCGGCACGGCGCGCGTCGGCCTCGACGGCAGCAACTGGGAAGGCTTCGCCGAATGGAACGGCGGCACCGACACGGCGACCCTCGGCGGCGGCTACCGTCCCGACGAGTTCACCACGATCGGCGGCCAGGTCAGCACCAACGGCGACTTCCAGATCAACTACGATCGCACCCTGAGCGAGGACCAGACCATCCAGTTCGGCGTCGGCCAGCAGAACGGTGCCCTCACCGGCACCCTGGGCGTCAACTGGCAGTTCTGATTCTCTCCATCGCACCGCTTCGATCGGTCACCAGCGCGGCGTCGGGTTGTCCCGGCGCCGCGTTTTCGATGTCGGTGACCGCATGCGATCGCGGCGTCGCGCGCGGGCCGGATTCGCGCTACGGTAGAGAAGAGCCTGGGAGGATTGCTCCCACCACGAAGCCGATCGTATGCGTCGGCTTGCACAGCTTTGGAGGTGTCGCAACGTGAAGCGGATTCCCGTCAACCTGATTTCTGGCCCGCTGGGCGTCGGCAAGACCACGGCCATTCGTCATCTCTTGGACAACCGACCCGCGGGTGAGCGCTGGGCGGTGCTGGTGAACGAGTTCGGTATGGTCGGCCTGGATGCCGCCCTGCTCGCCGACGTCGCAGAGCCCAAAGGCATAGACGTGCGCGAGGTCGCCGGCGGCTGCATCTGCTGCAGCGCGTCCTTTCTCTTCGAGATCTCGCTCGCCATGCTGCTCGCGAAAGCGCCCGATCGCCTGCTGATCGAACCGACCGGCCTCGCCGCGCTCTCGGGCATTCTGGACACGCTCGACGGCGAGCCGGTGCGCGACCGGATCGACGTGCGCTCGACGATCTGTCTGCTCGATCCGGCGACGGCCGAGCTGGATCGGCAGCGTGAAGAGGTCGCCGATCAGATCGAAGCCGCGGACGTGCTCTTGGCCAGCCGCTCCGATCTGTCGACCGCCGCGCAGCGCGAAGCGTTTTCGGCCTGGGCGCAAGCCCTCTTCCCGCAAAAGGCGCACGTCGACGCCATCGAGCACGGACGGATCGACGGCGCGCTCCTCGATCTCGTGGCCGATCGGCAGGACGCGGCGCCGCGCGCCGGCTACCAGCACAGCACGGATCATCACCACGCCGGCGTCGACGAGACGCGTCAGACGTCTCCGGCCGACGAGACGCCGGAATGGGACGCAGCGCAGTCGCTCGTTCGCCGGGACCATCTTTCGCCGGCGACGTCGACGGTCGGCTGGGCCGGCTGGAACGGCCTGGTTTTCAACGCCGACCAGGTCGTGGACTTCCTCGGCACGCTGACCACCCAGCTCGACGCGCAGCGCACCAAGGCCGTGCTGCGGACCGACGACGGGTGGCTGAGCTTCAACTTCACCCAGGATCTTCGCGAGGCGCGGCCGACGGCCTACCGCCGGGACTCGCGGATCGAGGTCATCGTCCAGGGCAAGCCCGCCGCGGATCTGGATGCGCTGGATGCGATGCTGCGGGCGTGCTTGATGCACGAGGCGGCAGCGGTCGCAAAGCCTGCCTGATGACGGTCCGCGTCTGTCGCACCGTCGACGACGCGTTCTCGGGACTGCGCAGCATCGCGCTGTGCCTCGTCGTGCTGCTGGCGACTGTGCCAGCGCGCGCGTCGGTCGACGTATTCGACCCGCCTGCGCAGGCGCCGCGCGAGGCGGCGACGCGGGCGGAAGCGGCGCCGACCATCGACGGGCGGCTCGACGAGCCGCTGTGGCAGCGGATCGTCCCGATCACGGGCTTCGTCCAGCGCGAGCCGAATCAGGGCGAGGAAGGGAGCTTTCGGACCGAGGTCCGGATTGCCTACGACGCGGACGCGCTCTACGTGGCCGCGCGCTGCGAGCAGCCGCGGGATACCGTGCGGGTCCAGAACCTGCGCCGCGATTTCGACGTCGGGCAGAACGATTCGATCGCGATCGCGATCGACGGATTTCTCGACCAGCGCAACGCGGTCGTCTTCCAGGTAACGCCGAAGGGCAACCAGCGCGATCTCGAAGTGCTCGACGCCACGACTGTGAACGTCGACTGGAACGTGCGATGGCGCGCACGCACGACCATCGACGACGACGGATGGCAGGCAGAAATCGCGATTCCCTGGCGCAACCTGCGCTACCGGCCGGGCACGACCGAGTTCGGCCTGCTCATGACGCGCACGATCCGGCACCGCAACGAGGTGCTGTCGTACCCGCCCGTGCCGCGGGCCGTCGGCACCTACCGCATGACCTACGCCGCGCGCCTCACGGGCCTGTCGATGCCCGAAACGGGTCGCAATCTCGCGCTCAATCCGTATCTCCTCTACCGAAGAGACGATCAGAAAGGCGTGCCCGGGGACGACGACGCGGAAGTCGGCGGCGAGCTGAAGTGGGCGATTTCCCCCGGCACCGTGCTCGATCTCACGGTCAACACCGACTTTGCCCAGGCCGAAGTCGATCGACAGGTGGTCAACCTCGACCGGTTCAGCGTTTTCTTCCCCGAGCGCCGGCAGTTCTTTCTCGAAAACGCCAACCTGTTCAACACGGGCATCACCAGCTGGATCCTGCCCTTCTTCAGTCGCCGCATCGGTCTCGACGATGGCGGCCAGCCGATTCCGATCACCGGTGGCCTGCGCCTGACCAGTCGCTCGCCGCGGCACGAGTTTGCGGGGCTCGCCATGCATCAAGAGGAGTTCGGTGGCAGTCCGGCGGCGACGTTCGCGGTCGGGCGATACGCCCTGAACCTCGGCCAGCAGAGCCGACTCGGCGGCATGGTCACCTACCGCCGCGATGCCAGCCTGGGCGGCGGCGCGGGCCGGTCCGCGAACACGAATGCGACCGTGACCCTCGACGGCACCTGGCGCCCGAGCCAAACGGTCGGCGTCCGCGGCATGATCTCCCACTCCGACGACGAGCGTCTGGGCGGCGGCTGGGGCGGTCAATTCTTCGCGTTCTACGAGGACAGCTTCATCTACGTGGGCCTTCTGGAGTACTACAACCGCGACTACGAGCCCGGCATCGGCCTCGAGATTCTCGACGCCAACTACATGATGCACAGCCCTGCGGTGTACTTCGACCTGCGCCCGGACTGGCTCCCCGACGCCATCCGCAGCCTCGATCCCGGCTTCGAGGCCTATATCTTCCAGAGCTCCGACACCGGCGATCTGCTCTTCGGCTACGCGCCGATCCAGCTCTTGGGCGTGAATTTCCGGAACGGTGGTGAGCTCCGCGCGGTCGTCGAACCCAACGCCCAGCGCCTCGACGCGCCGTTCTTCCCGGCCGAGATCGAGATCGCGCCCGGCGACTACGACTACGTCCGCTATCGGCTCTCCGGCGCGACCGATCCCTCGGCCCGTCTCTCGCTGTCGGGCAGCGTCGAAGCCGGCGACTACTTCGACGGGGATCTCACCGCGTGGAACCTTTCCGCTCGCTATGCGCCGACGCCGAAGTTCG
>JBCCOR010000244.1:0-7227 GCA_039025295.1 Acidobacteriota bacterium | reverse complement strand
TCGCGCCTTACTGCGCCAGCAAATACGCGATCGAGGGTCTGACCCAGGCGCTCGCCAAGGACCTCGTCGAGGTCGGCGCCGACGGCGTCGCGACCGTGCCGTTCAATCCCGGCCGGGTGCAGACCGAGATGCTGCGCACCGCCTACGGCGACGCGATCGCCGACACGACGATCACGCCCACGGAATGGGCAGCGATGGCGCTGCCGGTGCTGCTCGCCCTCGGCCCCGCCGACAGCGGGCGCTCGATCAACGCACCGCGTCCGGCGTCCGAAGCGCGCTGAGGCGGCGCCCAGCGCAGCAGCGCTCAGAACATCAGCGTCCGGCTGTGCTGGCGCAGGATCTCGAGACAGCGCACCGCGCTCAGGCGGATGCCTTTGTCCTCGCTGCGCACCAGCGCCTCGATGCGCTCGATCAGCGCGGGCACCACCGGCGGCGCCGCGGTCAGGCCGTCGAGCACCATGCCGAGGGCGCGCAGGATCGGCTCCAGATCCGACTTGTCGAGCTCTTTCGAAAGATCGTCGCCGGCCGCACGCAGCCAGTGGCGCACCAGCGCGCGGTACGACGCCAGGCCGCCGATGCGCCCCAGCGCCTCGATCACGAACATCGACGCCATCGGATCGACCAGCAGCGGCTCGAGCGCCGGCACCGCGCGGGTCGAGCGCAGTCGGCCGAGCGCCTCGACCGCCGCCAGCTGAATCCAGGTCTCGCGCGTCAGCAGCGCGACCAGGCGGGGCAGCGCGCGCACGTGCGCCAGCTTGCCGAGACCGACCACCGCCTCCTGCACGACGTGGACGTCGGGATGATCGAGCACCGACAGCAGCAGATCGACCGCGCGCAGATCGCGCACGTGGCTGAGCACCAGCACCGCCTGTACCACCACGTCGGGATCGCCGTCCTCGAGCAGGGCCGCCGCCAGGCGAATCGCGCGCCGGCGGCGCAGCTTGAGCATCTCGAGGCCGGCGTTGCGCTTGACGTCGTCGGCCTCGTCGCGCAGGAACGCCACCAGGCGCTCGTCGGAGAGCACCGCTGAGCCGAGCCCGAGCGCGCGGCGCCGGATGTCGGGATCGGCGTCGCGAATGACCTGTTCGAAGAGCTTCAGGCGCTCGTCGACGTCCTGCGTCTCGCGCAGGCGTTGGAGGCATTCGAGGCTGCGCTCGCGGCGCACGTCTTCGGCGAATTCCACGACAGGTTCGATCCGGGAGTGAGCAGGATTTGTAAACAATTCCGCAACAGTTTAGCAAATGAACCGCGCAGGATCGTCAACCGATGCATCGCACGCGTCCGCGCGCGGCGCTGCGCTACACTTTGGCCATGGCCGTTCCTTTCATCGATCTGAAGCGCTTCGAACCCGATTTCCTCGACCGCTGGTACGACCGCGTGCGCGAGGTCACCGAAAACACCCAATTCGTCGGCGGACCGCAGGTCGCCGCGCTCGAGGCGACGCTGGCCGACGCCTGCGAGGCGCCGGCCGTGGTCGGCTGCGCCAACGGCACCGACGCGCTGCAGCTCGCCCTGCGCGCGGTCGGCGTCGGCCCGGGCGACACCGTGCTGCTGCCCGACGCCACCTTCTGGGCGACCTTCGAGGCGGTCGTCAACTGCGGCGCGCGGCCGGTGACGGTCGACATCGACCGCGACGATCTGCAGATGGACTTCGACGTCTTCTGCCACGCGGTCGAGCGCGAGCAGCCCGCCGCGGCGATCCTGGTGCATCTCTACGGCTGGGGCTCGGCCCGGCTCGACGACTTCCGCCGCTTCTGCCGCGCGCGCGATCTGCCGCTGGTCGAAGACGGCGCGCAGGCCTACGGCGTGCGCTGGCACGACGCGTCGATCTACCGCGACGCCCACGTCTCGACGATCTCGTTCTACCCCGCCAAGGTGCTGGGCGCGTGCGGCGACGCCGGCGCGGTGGTCTGCGGCCACGGCAGCGACGACCCCGACGGTCTCGCGATCCGCGTCCGCCAGCTGGGCAACCACGGCCGCACGGCCCACTACGGCCACGGCCTGGTGGGCTGGAACAGCCGCATGGCCGGCTTCGACGCCGCCTGGCTGCGGCTGTCGCTGGAATACGCGCCGCGCCGCCTCGACCAGCGCCGCGCGCTGGCGGCGCGCTACCGCGATCGGCTCGAAGCCCTTGGCGTGCGCTGCGTCGCGCCGCCCGCGGGCTACGAAGAAAACGGCTACCTCAGCGTCACCCTGCACCATCCGCTGCAGCGGCCGACCCTCGAAGCCGCGCTCAAGGCGGCCGGCATCGGCTACGGCACGGTCTACCCGGGCGCGATGTCGGCCCAGCCGGGGGCCGAGGGCGTGCTCGGCGCGCACTACGGCGGCGACGCGCACGGCGGCGCGGGCGACGGCGACGGCGGCGCCTGGCTGGGCAAGAGCGTGCTCAACCTGCCGCTCTTCGCCGGCATGACCGAGGCCGAGCAGGACGCGGTCATCGACGTCGTCGCGGATGCGCAGCGGTCGATGGGCCTCGCCGACGCGCCGGCCGACGGCAGTCTCTAGGCGATCCGCCTCAGGTGAAGACGGCTTCGTACTCCATGTGACCGTCCTTGTCAGGCCCGAGAGGCACGAGGAAGAGCAGCAGCGTGCCCAGCGCGTCGTGCTCCAGCGTGACCGTCTGCTGCAGCAGCGTCGGCGTCTTCGGACCGCGGAAGAGCAGCGCGAACGACTGGCGGGCAGGGGCTTCGTCGGCATCCACCGCGCGCGGCGCCAGATCGTAGGGACTGGCCTCGATCAGCGTCAGCTCGAGCGCCGACGGCGCGTCGGGCTCGGCCTCGGGCGGCGGCGTGATCGGCGCCCGAAACACGCTGTCGCAGTGCGGCTGGAAGGTCTCGAGGGTGAGCGGGTCGACCGGCGCGGTGCCGGCCTCGGGCGTGGGGCTCTCAGACATGCAGAACCTCGCAGAGGGTGACGACCGATCGCGTCAGTCGGTGCCGGTCGGACGCCACTCCATCAGGTGATAGACGCCCTGGTCCTCGATCGGCCGGAAGCCGAGCCGATCGTAGAGCCGCAGCGCGGGATTGTTCTTTTCGACGTGGATGCGCACCGGCTTGCCCGCCGCGGCGGCCTCGTCGAGCACGCGTCGCATGAGCGCGCCGCCGATGCCGCGGCCGCGCCAGTCGGGCAGAAGGGCGATGTCGATGATGCGCAGCTCGTCGTCGCGGCGGTCGAGATAGAGGCGCCCGATCGGGACGCGCTCCGGGCCGTGCAACACGAGATCGAACGCGGCGTCGGCGAAGTGCGCCGCGTAGTGGCGATGCTGTGCCTCGAACTGCATCTGCAGGAACGCGGCCTTCTGCGCGTCGTCCCAGGGCACCTGCCTCATCTCGTCGGCGCGGGTCGAGGCGTAGAGCGCGGCGAGAAACGGTGCGTCGTCGTCGGCGATCGGCCGGAACGTGACGGTGGCGAGCGGATCGGTCATGGTGATTCGGGTCGAAGTCGACACGGGCCGACGCGCCGGATGCGCGACGGCCCGTGCGGACGCGGGAGTGATCTCCCGCGGGATCAGCTGCGCGACGGGTAGAGCCCGACCAGCGCGATGATGAAGGTGAGCGTGAGGAACGGCTGCAGGTTGTTGTGCGCCTGGCTACCACCCGTATTGGCCAACGTCGAGCCCGACATCGACACCAGGTTGGTCGCGGTGTTGCGGAACTGCTCCTTGGGCGGACTGGGGCGCAGGGCGATGCCGTGGCCGGGCGGGGCCGTCTGGTTGCCCGGGCTGTTGACGATCTGGACGCTGTGCTTGTGCGACGGCATCTGTGCCTCGGTCAGGGTCACCATCTCGCTGCCAAAGCGCTGCCCCAGGCGGCGCGAGGTCAGACCGGGACCGCGCCCGGGATGCATGGGCGCGCGGCCCTTCAGATTGGGCAGGGCCGTGGTCGAGCGGCCATCGCCGCCGTAGGTGGTGCCGATGAGCGAGAAGAGCGCCGTGTTCTGCGAGATGGGCAGCAGCTGCCCGTTGCAGAACGCCCAGCCGCGCGGGGCGAAATTGCCGGCGAAGATGCGGATTTCAGCGATGAAGGGTTCCGACATGACTGAATCTCCTATTGCCGCGAGGGATAGATGCCCACCAGGGCGATGATGAAGTTGATGCACAGGGTCGGCATGAGGTTGCTGTGCGATCGGCTGCCGCCCGTGTTGGTGATCGAGCCGGTGTTCATCGAATCTCCGCTGACGGCGCCGGACTGGAAGATGATGTCCGCACCCTGCCCCAGCACCCGGCTCTGAGGCGCTTCCTCCGTCGCCGGATTGTTCGTCGCCTGCAGCGTGTGGCTGTGCGAAGGCAGCTGGTTGACGGTCAGGGTCTCGTTCTCCGAGCCGGATTTGGCCCCCAGGCGACGCGGCGACAGTCCCGGGCCCGAGCCGGGGTGGATCGGGATCCGCCCGCGCAGATCGGGCAGGCCGAAGGTCGTGCGGCCATCGCCGCCGTAGATCGTGCCGAGGAGAGAAAACAGGGCGTCGTTCTGGCTCACCGCCAGCAGCTGGCCGTCGCAGAACGCCCAGCCGCGCGGTGCGAAATTGCCCGCGAACATCCGGACTTCACCCACAAAAGGTTCGGACATGTGTGTGCTCCTCGATCAGTTGCGCGACGGGAACAGGCCCTGAAGCGCGATACAAAAGTTGATGGCGAGATAGGGCTGCATGTTGTTGTGCGCCTGGCCGCCGCCGACGTTGGTCACCGTACCCGACTTCAGCCCGCTCAGACCTGCAGGATCGGCGTACTGCAGATCGCCGGCGCCACCGCGACCGAAAAAACTGCCTTGGGAACCCGGAAAGTTGACCTGGTCATTCGACGCTTGGAACCCGTGATCATGCTGCGGCATCTCGTTGCCCGCCAGCGTGTGCGTCTCCTCGCCGCTCATCTGACCGAGCATGTGGTCACCGCCGCCGTTCGAGCGGCCGACGTGGATCGGCGTGCGACCGCGCAGATCGGGCAGCGCGAAGCTGGTGCGGCCGTCGCCGCCGTAGGTGGTGCCGAGCAGGGAGTAGAGCGACTGGTTCTGATTGATCGGCAGGATTTGGCCGTCACAGAACGCCCAGCCGCGCGGGGCGAAATTGAATCCCACGATGCGGATTTCAGCCAAGAACGGTTCCGACATGCGGAGTCCTCCAAACAGGGTTGCACGAGCGCGCGGCACAGGCCGCACGGAGAAGCGAGCGCTGCCCACACGACGCGGACGGCACGGCATGACCGGACAGGTCGCAGGGCGCGATCATCCGGACGTTGACGGAGCTGGGTTGCGACGTGCCTGGCGCGTAATGCACATCGTTGCGATAACGAACAAGCGCATGAAAACAAAGGAGGTTCGGCAACTGTAACACGAGCTGGACGGCGCGACCATGATCGAAATCGTCCCAGGCGAGCCGCCGGGATGATAAGTTTCACGGTGACCATCAAAATTTGGAGGATCCCCCATGCGCCACACGTCCCCGACGGTTCGTTCCCGCTGTCTCCGCACCCTCGCCCTCGCGCTCGTACTCGCTGTCGCCGTGCTCGGCAGCGCGTCGGCCGAAGAGCACATCGTGCTCATCCAGAACAACGCGTTCGTCCCGGCCCATCTCGACGTCCAGGTCGGCGACACCGTGACCTGGGTCAACGACGGCGGCCTGCACAACGTCACCGCGAGCGACGACAGCTTCACCAGCGGCGCGCCGTCGACCGATCTGTGGCGCTTTTCGCACACCTTCCATGCCGGCGACATGGTCATGAGCTACGGCTGTGAAGCCACGCCGAGCATGGCCGGCACGGTCGGCGTCACCGGCATTTTCGGCGACGACTTCGAGACCGGCGGCCCCGAAACCTGGTCGCAGATCGAGCCGACCCGGATCGACTGCAACTGCTACTTCTCCGCCGACTGCCCGAGCGGCCAGTTCTGCAACTACGGCCCGGGCGGCTTCACCACCGAGGACATCTGCACCTGGGTCGATATCAAGCCGGACGGCACGCCGGGCGCAGGCTGCAGCATTCCGCACGTCGGCCCGTGGGGCGGCGACATCTGCGACGGCATCTGCGACGCCGGCACGCGCGGCTCGAGCGTCGGCTTCGAAGACGTCGCCCTGGTGCAGCGCGGCGTGCGCCTGTGGAGCGAAGCGATGCTGCGGCCGGCGCTCACCGGCGGCGGCCCGCTCGACGCCGAGCTCGCCGAGGCGGCGATGAACCTGCCCTTCCAGTCCGATCTGAACCATCTGCAGCTCGGCCGCCAGGTTGCCGACACGCTGATGCTCAGCGGCACGCCGGGCTTCTACGCCTACTTCTGCGACCACGAGCAGAACGCGAACAACCCCGATCCCGACAAGTTCGTCGATCTCTCCGAGGACGTCTGCGGCGCCGCCGCGGCGCGCATGCTGACCGAGGCGCTGATCGCCGAGCTCGGCGCGACCGGCAGCGGCGCGGCGCATCTCGCCGATCTGCCGAAGGTCTGCGTCAACGCCCACGCGCGCTTCGCGCCGCGCTGCGCCGACGGCAGCGCGACCGACGACGTCGTCGCCTGCGTCGCCCAGCGCATCGAGGAGACCGCGGTCTTCCTCAACACGCCGCGCTACCGGCCCAACCCGACGGTCGGTGCTTTCGTCGCACCGTTCGGCGCGAGCGGCGAAGCCCAGCGCACCAGCACGCCGGCCGATCCGCTGGCGCTGCCCAACCGCTAACCCCGCGTCTCGGCGTGCCGATCCGACGCGCCAACCCCGCGGTGACGGCCGCGATGATCCTTGCCGGGATCGTCGCGGCCGTCGGTCGTCTGGGCGCCGATGACGCACCGACGCCGCGCTTCGACAACGTCACCCGCGCCGCTGGGCTGGTGCACACCCACGCGATGGCGGGCGTGCCGCGCGGTGAGCCCGAGCTGATCCACGGCGGCCTGGCCGCGGGCGACGCCGACGGCGACGGCTGGACCGATCTGGTGATGGTGCGCGGCACCGCCGGTCCGCTGCTGCTCTACCGCAACCAGGGCGACGGCACCTTCGTCGACGTCGCGGACGCGGCCGGCGTCGCGCTCGACGACTGGCGCATCGTCGCGCCGGCGTTCGCCGACGTCGACGGCGACGAAGATCTCGATCTGCTGCTCGGCGGCATCCGCGGCGCCGAACCGCGTCTCCTGCGCAACCGCGGCGACGGCATCTTCGACGAGGTCGACGGCGCCGGTGGCCTGCTGTCGTCGCGCGACACCTGGTCGTTCGCGGTCGGCGACGACGACGGCGACGGCGATCTCGATCTCTTCCTCGCCC
>JBCCOR010000243.1:0-7229 GCA_039025295.1 Acidobacteriota bacterium | reverse complement strand
TGCGGGCGGGCGCCGCAGCCGGATGATGTCGTGATCGGTGGCGCGGTGGTCGACGCCGAGGCGCACATCGAGCATGCCGCCGCCGAGCGCGCGGCGCAGCCGGCTCGATCCGGCGAAGCGGTCGCGCGTCAGCTGCTGCGTCTCGGCCTCGCGCGCCCGCAGCGGATCGTCGACCGTGCCGGTTCCCGCGCGGATCGCGCGGCTGCCGTCGCGCGGCTGATCGTCGCGGCGCAGCGCGATCGTGTGCTGCCAGCTGTTTTGGCTGCTGCCGTGGCGATGGTCGAGATCGAGGCGCGGCCCGATATCGCCGTCGTGGGTCTGGGAACCGCCGAGGGTCCACGCGGTCGCGCGCTTGGCGCCGGGATGGCAGACGACGTTGATCTCGGCGCAGTGCCGCGCGTCGTCGAGCGGCGCGATCTCGACGTGCGCAACGGCGTCGATGGCGACGCTCTGCAGCGTCACGTCGCCGTCGATCGGCTTGCCGTCGAGCCGCAGGACCGGCGCGCAGTCGGGATCGAGGTCCATCAGCCGCGGCGTGAGCCGGGCGAGGTCGTCGGCGGTCTGCGGGGCGAAGCGGGCGAACGCGTCGACGCCGACACGCTGGGCTTCGTGATCCGCGGCTGGCGCGTCTTGCGCTTGGATCGGTAAGGTGAACAGGGCGGCGAGCAGCGCGACGCCGACAATGCGGCGCGCGCCACGTTCGCACGCTCGATCGCTTGTCGATGGCATGCGTCGTGGGCCTCACGGTGGAATCGGTGGATTTGTGGGCACACGCTACGCGGGCACGCGCGGGCTGTCGATCGGCCGACCGTCGTTGAAAAGAACCGTTTTGGGATTGGAGGGGAACCATGGCCGTTGCAGATGCCATTCGTGAGCTTTCTCAGCAGTTCGAGCGCTTGATCCGTCGGACGATCGCGCCGTCGGTCGCGTTTTTCGTGACGTTCCCGGCCGTGTTCGTCGCCGTGGGTCTGTTTCTGGTCGGATTCGACGACTTCGGTGCCCTGTGGACCGACGTCATTGCACGCCTGGATGCCGTGCCGAGCGGGCTTCGGATCCCACCTTCCTTCTTGGGGCTCGCCTGGGCGCTGCTCGTGTTCATCGGTTTGAGCTATGTGCTCGGTGCGCTGCACCATCTGCTCTTCGATCTCTTCCTCTGGAAGAATCACGATTTCCTCGAGGGTTGGTTGGATCGAGGCTGGCGGACCCTGTGTGCGCGATTCGGTTTCAATCAAGGCTCTCGATTTTCGAGACTGCGCCAGCACGTCATCAAGAAGCTGGAGCACGCTTCCAAGCGGTTGATCGAGGACCGTGAGGCTGGGCAGCACGACTGGGCCGACTGGGTGGCGTGCATCGGCGCGCAGGACTGGGTCGATCACTATCTGTACGAGGTCATCGGCCGCATCGAGACGGGCAGCACGGTGTCGTTCGTCGACGAAGCGAAAGCCAACGGCATCGTGTTCGCCGGCATCCTGCTCTCCATGGTGATCAGCACGGGCTTGGTGCTGGCGTCGCCGGTGGCCGCCCAGTGCACGCAGGCGGATCTTCAGTGGCTGCTGGCCGCGGCCGTCGCGATCTGGCTGCTCGGTTGGAACATCGTGCGTCAGCAGTACCGCGCGCGCAATCTGCGCATGTACATGAATTTCCTGCTCATGCCGTCGCCAGTCGTCGATGTCACGCTCTTCAACGACAAAGATCTGCGCGAACTCCTCAAGATGATGCCTGCCCCGGGTGAGAAACCAGCGGATGACGAGAAAAGCTGAACCCTACGTCGGCCTGTTCGGCGTCTACGGCGGCGACTGGCGGACGTTTGCCGCGCGGCGGCTCGACGCGGCCGGCGTGGCGTACGCGATTCCGGACGACGATCGCTGGCAGGAAATCAACCACCAGAACGGCGACGAGAAGCAGCCGCTGATCAATGAACTCGTCGCCGCGCAGCAGCGCATGCTCACCGAAGCGCGCTGCGTCGTGTTCTATCTCGCGCAGCATCCGCGGCGGTTCCTGGCCGACGATCGCCCGGTCGATCCGAGCTACACCTTCGAAGCGCTCGCCGCGCGCTGCGAGCTCGGCGTCGTCGCCGGCGGCGGCGTGCCGGCGTTCGCGTTCATCGAGCCCGATCTGCGCGGACGCAACTACCTGTGGGCGCTGATCGCGCAGCATCCGCACGTGCACCGCTGCGCAAGCCTCGACGAGGCGCTCGACCGCGCCGTCGCGCACATGACCGACGGTGCGTGACAGCGACCCGCCGACGGTCTGCGGTCAGTCGTCGTCGCCGAAGTTGGCGATGCGGTCGAGGAAGGCCGGGCCGAGGTCCTCGGCCTTCTTCTCGCCGATGCCGCGGATCTCGAGCAGCGCCGCGCGGTCGGCAGGACGCTCGCGGGCGAGCGCGCGCAGCACGGTGTCCTGGAAGATCACGTAGGGCGGCACGCCGCGGTCGGCGGCGAGCTCTTTGCGCAGCGCGCGCAGATCCTCGAAGAGCGCGCGGTCGACGCCCTCCCACGCCTTCTCGTCGAGGCCTGCGCCGCTGCCGCGCCGCCGCCGCGTGCCGCGCCCGCTGCCGCCGCCGCTGCTGCCCGGCGGACGCGCGTGGCGGTAGAGCGTCAGCTCCGCCTTGCCGTCGGGCGCGTCGCCGGCCGGCATCGCGCCGGTTTTCATCAGGTGCAGGCCGCTCTCGGTCAGCCGCAGGGTCGGGTAGCGGTCGTCGGTCAGCTGCAGGAGGCGCAGATCGACCAGCTGCTCGACGCAGCTGCGCAGCTCGGCCGGCGGCACGTCGGGCAGGAGGCCGTAGGTCGAGAGCTGATCGTGGCGGCCCTGGCGGATCTTCTCGGTCTCGCGTCCGCGCAGCACGTCGACCACGTGGCCCACACCCCAGCGCTGGCGCAGACGCGCGACGCACGCCAGGATCTTGCGCGCCAGGGTCACGCTGCCCTCGATCGCCTCGAGCTCGCCCAGGCACCAGTCGCAGGCGCCGCAGCCGCGGCGTTGATCGCCTTCCGCGCGCTCCGGCGGCGCGTAGACCTGGCCGAAATACGACGCCAGCGCCGCGTGCCGGCAGCGCGTCTGCACGGCGTAGGCCTCCATGTCCCAAATCTGCTGCTGGGCGCTCGGCGTGAACTCGCCGTTCTCGACCATCATCCGCTTCCAGGTCAGAAAATCGCTCGGGCTGTGCAGCAGCACGCACTCGGCGCCGAGCCCGTCGCGGCCGGCGCGGCCGGCCTCCTGCTGGTAGTGCTCGAGCGACTTCGGCGCCGTGGCGTGGATCACGAAGCGCACGTCGGAGCGGTCGATGCCCATGCCGAAGGCGACCGTCGCGACCACGATGTCGACCCGCTCGTTGAGAAACGCTTCCTGGTTCGACGCGCGCTCGCCGTCGCTCAGGCCGGCGTGGTACGCGACCGCGCGATGGCCGGCGCGCTGCAGCGTGCCCGCGACCTGTTCGGTCTGGCGACGCGACAGGCAGTAGATGATGCCGGCCTCGCCCTCGTGGCGCGCCAGGATGCGGTTGAGCTGACCGGTCAGGCCGGTGCGGCGGATCGCGCGGTAGGTCAGGTTCGGCCGATCGAACGGGCCGATCAGCACCGCCGGATCGCGCAGCGCCAGCTGGGTGACGATGTCGTCGGACACGCGCGCGGTGGCGGTGGCGGTGAAGGCGTGCAGGCCGGCGTCGGGGAAGACCGCGCGCAGCTGCGCCAGCTGGCGGTACTCCGGCCGGAAGTCGTGGCCCCACTGGCTGATGCAGTGCGCCTCGTCGACCACGATGTAGCGCACGCCGACCTCGCGCAGCAGATCGAGGAAGAAGCCGTCGCTCAGCCGCTCGGGGGCGACGTAGAGCAGGCGGTAGCGGTCGGCGCGCAGATCGCTCAGGACGCGCTGGCGCTCGGGCGCGGTCAGGCTGCTGTTGAAGTAGGCCGCCGGCACGCCGCTCGTCACCAGGCCGTCGACCTGGTCTTTCATCAGCGCGATCAGCGGCGAGATCACCAGCGCGACGCCGCGCGCGGGCAGCGCGCTGCCGGCGTCACCCGACGCGTCGAGCAGCGCCGGCACCTGGTAGCAGAGCGATTTGCCGCCGCCGGTCGGCAGCACGACCAGGCTGTCGCGACGCTGGGCGATGGCGTGCATCGCCGCCGGCTGCAGCGGACGCAGGCCGTCGTGGCCCCAGACGCGCAGCACGATCGCGCCGAGGGCCGCGCGCAGCGCAGCGGGCACGGTCGCGTCGGCGTCGTCCGCGGCGATGCGCGCGTCGGCGACGGACGTCGGCGCGGCCGGCAAAGGCGACGGTTCGGACGAAGCGGGAAGATCGAGCGACGAAACCATGGCGTGGATTCTGCCATGGCGTGAACGAAGGGGTACAATCGGGCGCATCGTTGCGGATTTGCTGCAGCATTTGCCCCATGCGCGCGTTTACCCAACTCTACGGCCAGCTCGACGCCACCACCTCGGTGCGCGCCAAGGTCGACGCCATGGCCGCGTACTTCGCCGCGGCGCCGTCGGCCGACGCCGCCTGGGGACTGTTTTTCCTCAGCGGACGGCGGATCAAACGCCTGGTCGCGCCCAGCCTGCTGCGGCCATGGGCGATCGCCGCCAGCGGCCTCGAGCCCTGGCTGTTCGAGGACTGCTACGCCACGGTCGGCGATCTTGCCGAGACCGTCAGCCTGCTGGTTGCCCGCGACGACGCGCCCGACAGCTCGCTCCCGCTGCACCGCTGGGTCGAGGAGCGCCTGCTGCCGCTGCGCGATCTCGACGACGACGCGGCGCGCCAAGCGGCCGTGACCGGCTGGTGGCGCACGCTGCCGACGGCGCAGGTCTTCCTGCTGACCAAGATGCTCACCGGCGCGCTGCGGGTCGGCGTGTCGCAGACCCTGGCGGTGCGCGCGCTGGCGCAGGCGCGCGATCTCGACCGCGCCGTCCTCAGCCATCGCCTGATGGGCAGCTGGCAGCCGAGCGCCGCGTTCTTTGACGCGCTCGGCGCGCCTGATGCGCCCGAGGACGCCGCTGCACGGCCCTATCCGTTCTTTCTCGCCCATCCGCTCGACGTGCCCGAAACAGCCGCGCCCGACGACGTCGCCGCGGCGCTCGGCGCGCCGGGCGACTGGCAGATCGAGTGGAAGTGGGACGGCATCCGCGCCCAGCTGCTGCGCCGCGCGGGCGCGACCTGGCTGTGGTCGCGCGGTGAGGACCTGATCACCGCGCGCTTTCCCGAGATCGTTGAGGCCGCCGCCGGGCTGCCCGACGGCGTCGTGCTCGACGGCGAGATCCTCGCCTGGCAGGGCGACCGGCCGCTGTCGTTCGGCGTTCTGCAGCAGCGCATCGGCCGCAAGCGCCTGACGCCGAAGATCCTCGCCGCGGCGCCGGCGGTCTTTCTCGCCTACGACCTGCTCGAATCGCCCGCCGACGCCGACGATCCGGCCGACGCGGTCGCGCATCCCGGCCACGGCGTCGACCGCCGCGCCGCGCCGCTCGACCGGCGGCGCACGCGCCTCGACGCGCTGCTCGATGCGCCCGCAGACGCGGCCATCCGCAAATCGCCGATCGTCGCAGCCGATGCGTCCTGGGATGCCCTGGTCGATCGGCACGCCGACTCGCGCGCCCGCGGCGTCGAGGGCTTCATGGTCAAGCGCCGCGACGGGCCCTACCGCGTCGGCCGGCCGAAGGGCGACTGGTGGAAGTGGAAGATCGCGCCGCTGACCCTCGACGTCGTCATGACCTACGCCCAGGCCGGCCACGGCCGGCGCGCGACGCTGATGACCGACTACACCTTTGGCGTCTGGCAGGACGAACGCCTGGTCACCGTGGCCAAGGCGTACTCCGGCCTCGACGACGGCGAGATCCGCCGGCTCGACCGCTGGATCCGCCGCCACACGCGCGAGCGCTTCGGGCCGGTGCGCGCGGTCGAGCCGCTGCAGGTGTTCGAGCTGGCGTTCGAGGGCATCCGCGCGTCGCGCCGTCACAAGTCGGGCGTCGCGCTGCGCTTTCCGCGCATCCGCCGCTGGCGCACCGACAAGCAGCCCGCCGAAGCCGACACGCTCGACAGCGTCCACGCGCTCCTGGCGCGGATCGAGGGAATGACCGCATCGTGAGCCACGACGACGACGTCGCGCGCTGGGTGCGCACGCCGACCGCCGCGCTGGGGCTGAGCGATCGGCCGCTGGTGGGGGAGAAGGGCCTCAACCTCGCGCGGCTGCAGAGCCACGGGCAGGCGGTGCCGCCGTGGTACGCGATCACGCCCGGCGCCCTGCGCGACGCCCTCGACGCCGCCGACCTGACGACGCCGATCGAAGAAGCGCTCGCGCCGCTGATCGCGCGTCGCCCGGGCCAGCTGCCGCCGTCGTCGGCCTCCGACGCGTCGAACAGCTTCGATCTGACGCTCGAGGCGGTAACCGTGCGGGTGGCCCATCTGCTGCGCCAGCTCGCCGTGCCCGCGGCGATCGAGCGCGCGATCGCCGCCGTCCACAGCCGCCACATTCCGGCGGCGGCGTTTTGTGCCGTGCGCGCCTCGGTGGCCGACGGCGGCGCGGGCTCGCACGCGGTCGCCGGCCTGGCCGACGCCGCGCTCTACGTGCAGGGCCACGCGGCGATCGGCGAGGCGGTGCGCGGCCACTGGCTGCGCGCCTACAGCGCCGCCGCGCTGCGCCATCGTCACCGCAGCGGCCTGCCGCTGCACCCGCCGGCGATCGCGATGGTCGTGCAGCAGATGGTCGACGCCGCCAGCAGCGGCGTGCTGCACACCGCCCATCCGGAATCGGGCGACGTGCGCACGCTGCTCGCCTGCGCGCGCTTCGGCGTGTGCGGCAACGACGACGACGCGGCGATCGCGCCGCGCGACGTCTACGAGATCGACAAGACCAGCCGCACCCTGCGCCAGACCGTGGTCGAGAAGCCTGCCCAGCTCGGGCTCGACCTGGTGGCGGGCGGCGTGCATCGCCTGCCGGTGCCGGTGCGGCGTCGGCACACGCCCAGCCTCGGCGACGATCAGGTGCGCGCCGTGGTGCGCGCCGGCCTCGACATCGAGCGCGCCTACGGCCAACCGCAGACGATCGTCTTCTGCATCGATCCCGAAGGCTGGCTGTCGGTGCTGCGGACGCGGCCGGCGCCGTCGGCGGCGCACGTGCGCGGCTGGATCGCCGGACCGGCGCAGCGCTGGCTGCGCGCCGGATGGGCCGAGCGCACGCCGGGCGACATCGCGCCCCTGGCGTTTTCGCTGCTGCGCCGCACGACCGCGGCGTCGGCCGACG
>JBCCOR010000242.1:0-7257 GCA_039025295.1 Acidobacteriota bacterium | reverse complement strand
TCGCCGGGCCGGTCTTCCGGAACGGCCCCGGCCTGATCTAATTGTCCCCGCGCGGCGCGCGCCCGCGCGGCCCGGCGCGCCCCGCCGCCCGGCCCGACGCGGCTCGCGCGGATGAACGCGTCGAGCGCGGCGCGGTCGCCGGCGAAGCGATCGAGATCGACGGATTTCTCGACGCCGTCGATCTGTCCGTCCTCCTGGTGCTGCAGGAACGTCCACGAGTGCCCGGCGCGCTGCCACGCCGCCGGCACCGCGACCGCATCGTTGTAGTCGGCCAGCCACAGCGGGTAGTCGGCGAAGCGCGGATCGTCGAGATGGGCGTCGGCGAAGTGCGGCGACGTGTAGAGGATCGGTCGTCGTCCGGTGGCGGCCTCGACCATCTCGAGCCAGCGCAGCACGCCCGCGCGCAGCATCGCGCCGTCGACGTCTTTCGTGATCTCGACGTCGAGCGCCGGCGGCAGATCGTCGTCCTCGAGCGGGCCGAGCTGATCGAGAAAGTGCCGGGCCTGCACCGCGGCGTCGTCGTTGGGATAGAAGAAATGGTAGGCGCCGCGGACGACGCCGGCCCTGCGCAGGGCCGGCCAGTGCGCGGCGAACGTGGGATCGACCACGTCGAGGCCGCCCGACGCCTTCACGAAGGCGAAGTGCACGCCATCGGCCGCGACCCGCGACCAGTCGACGGCGCCCTGGAAATGCGACACGTCGATGCCGGCCAGCGGCGCGCGATCGTGCGCCGGGGCTGCGTCGACGATCGGCGGCGCCGGGGCGTCGACGGCCGGCGCGGCGGGCGCGTCGGCGGGCTGCCGCGCTGCAGGGGGGCGATCGTCCGCGCGCGCGGACGATGCAACGGGAGCCGGCGGCGCGCAGCCGAGTGCGAGCAGCAGAATCGCGATCGACGCGCAGACGCCCGCGCCGGCGCGGCGCGCCGGCGCGGCGCGGGAGCGGCCGGGCAAGGTACGACGAACGATGCACATGGCGGCATGCTACCTGACCACCGGCGCGGCACCCGGTCCAACGGCGCGCGAGCGCGGTAAGATATGCCATCGCCAACGTTCGACAGTCCACGAAGTCCGCGGGACGCCTGCGTCCGGAGGCGCCGAGGATCTCTCTGCATGCGCACGATTTATCACGTCCACGAATCGCTCGACCACCTCATGGCGACCCGCCTGCTGCCCGGCGGCGAAGACGAACCCGTACGGGTCGTCGTCTTCGGCGGCACGGGCGCGGTCGGCGGCGCCGTGGTGCTCGAGCTGTGCAAGCGCATCCTGCGCTCGCGCCGTTTCCGCGACCGGCCGCTGCGCGGCGAGATCTACGCCACCGGTCTCGCCGACAAGGAAATTTCGCTCTTCGCCGGGCGCCTCTACCGCGCGGCGCAGCACGTGACGTCGATCGAGAAGATCGAGCCACTGCGCCACTACCGCATCGACGGCCGCATCGATCTGCACTTCGATCGGCTCGGCCTCGTGCTGCCGAGCGATCTGCCTCAGCGCATCCGCGACGCGCGTGACGCCCACGCGGCCGCGCACGGCGATCGGCCGTTCGATCTGGCGCAGGCGTGCCGCGACTACTTCGACGCCCAGCCGCGTCCGCTGCTCGGCTACATCGAGGGCATCGGCCAGCCGCTGAACGCAGTGGTGGTGTCGATTCCGCTGCCGAGCGTCGCGGCCTACACGCTCGAGCTGATCGATGGCCTGGTCGAGGAGTACAGCGGCGCCGACGCGCAGCTGGCCCAGCGCATCAAGGCGCGCGCGCTGCGCGTGTTCGTCGGCGGCCTGGCGGTCGTCCAGCAGCGCTACGCGCGCCAGGTGCTGATCGCCCACACAACGGCGGTCGGCGGCATGTACCGGGTCGACGACGGCGAGGCCGAGATCCGCCTCGGCTTCGCCCACAGCGCGCGCGGCCAGAAAATGGTCGACAAGAAATACTTCGCCGACAAGCTCACCAACCTCTATCTCGACCGCGGCTTCGACGTGCTGGTGACGGCGGCGGCGATCGGCATCGACGCGGTCGAGGAGAACGCCATCCTGCCGCTCGATCGCGCCGCACGCCGGATGCTGCAGACCGTGGTCGACGAATGGTGCAGCCCCGATCCGCCGCCGTTTCCGGCCGACGATCTCGACAAGGGACACATCCTGCTCTATCCCGCGCGCGGGGTTCCGCTCGCGGCGCTGCCGCCCGACGACGCGGCCGCGCCGCTGCGCTTCGACGCCGGCAAGGAGCTGCGCGCCGACGCCGTGATTCGCTCGGGCGAGAACGGCCTGTTCTCGGTCGCCAACTGCGTCGCGCTCTACAACGTGATGAAGGTCGCGATCGCCGAGGAGCTGGCGATGGTGCTCGTGCGCCGCGCGCTCTTCGGTCCCGAGCGCCGCGCCGACTGGTTCCGCGACAAGGTTTGCTACTACGACGGCACCGAGAACGCGCACTTCGCGCTGCGCCTGCTCGACAACCATCCGCGTCTCGCGCGCTGCCACTACGACACGTTCGCCGTGCAGTCGTATCAGGCGCTGGGCTCAGCGACCCATCAGGCGCGGCTGCACGAGCTCGGCCTGATCAATCTGCTGCTGCGCCTCGACGACCTCGCCGCGGACTTCGCCGCCATTCCCGAGACGACGCTGGAGAAAGCGGTCACCGATCTCGACGCCTTCTTCCGCGGCCACACGCAGCGGCCCGCCTGGGAAGATCTGGCGCGCTACTGCGCCGAGTCGGCCGGCCTCGAGGGCATCCACCGGCTGGCCGAGCGGCTCGGGCGCCTGTGCGCCGTGCGCGATCTACACGACGTCGGCCGGCTGATCGGCTACGATCCGCGCGCGCGGGGCGCGCGCGAGCCCGGGCGCGAGAAATTCCTGGCGCGCCTGGCGACGGCGATCCAGCGCTATGTGGCGACCATCACTTCGCTCGGCATTCCGATCGTCTACCGCGCGGTCGACGGGCCCGACGCCGGGCAGGACCGCATGCTGCTCGGACCGTACGTGGCGCCGCTCGAGACCGGCATCGGTCGGCAGGGCGACGTGTACGCGCGCTGGCACGCGCTGGCGCAGCGCCACGGCGTGGCGGTCGACGATCTGCGCGACTGGACGATCGTCAACAATGGCTTCGTCGATCTGCGGCCGCACGCCCTGGTCACCGACGCGCCGTCGGCCGGCCCCGATCTGGGCGATCGGATCGCCCGCTTCGCGCATCCCGACGAGGTCGCGGCCTGGCTCGACGCGCTGCGCGCGGGCAGCTACTTCACCACCGCCGGTCTGGTGGCCACGACGCTGCGCCTGCGCCGCCTCTTCGCGCAGGTGTGCCGCCGTCAGCTCGCCCTCGGCACGCTGGAAACCTGGAAGCATCTCTTCCCCGAAGACGAGCACAACCGCTTCCTGCTCGCGCCCGGCCTGATCGAAACAGCGCGCATGTACAGCGAAGGGGTCGGCAAGATCACCGGCACGGAGGCGCTGTGGCCCTCGTGGGGCTATTGAGCAGCGGCGCGGCGGGCAGCGCCCAGGCGTCGGCGACGCTCGAGCAGCTGGTCGCGGTGGCGACGTCGTGGCCCGTCGCTGCGCTCAGCGGGCTCGTCGGCCTGGTCTTCGTGTACTGGGTGCTGGTGCTCTCGGGCCTGCTCGATCCGTCGGCCGGCGGCGACTGGCTCGAAGCCGGCGCGGCGGGCGTGGAAGGGGCGGTCGAGGGCGCGGTCGACGGGGCGCTCGAGGGCGCGTCGGCGGCCGCCGCCGGCGATTCCATCAGCCTCGAAGAAGCGGCGCGGCTGCGCGATCCGGGCAGCGGCATCCTCAGCCTGCGCGGCGTGCCGTCGTCGCTGAGCTTCAGCTTCTGGATCGTCTACGCCTGGCTCTTCGCCCTCGGCGTCGCCTGGCTGTTCGGGATGGTCGCGGACCCCGCGCCGGGCGCGGCCGACTCCGCGTCGCCCTCGGCGATGGTGCGCTGGGCGGCGGGCGGCGGCGGCGTGCTGCTCGGCTTCGTCGCCGCGGCGATCACGCTGCTGCCGCTGCGCAAGCTGCTCGATCATCCGACCGCGGTCGGCCGTCGCGAGCTGATCGGCCGGCTGTGCACGGTGACCACCCAGCGGGTCGACGCCGGCTTCGGCCAGGGCGAGATCGTCGACGACGGCGCGGCGATCCTCGTGCAGCTGCGCTGCGACGAGACCAACGTCCTCACGCGCGGCGACGAGGCGCTGGTGATCGACTACGACGCCGACGCCGAGGTGTTTTGGGTGGTGCCAACGGAAAGCGCCCCGCGTCGGGCGATGGCCGCATCGGGCGATCGCTGAGGCGGGGCGCGGTGGCGTCGACGACGACGCGGCGCGGTCAGTCAGGGATCAGGAGTGCGCGCGGACGTCCTCGTCTTCGTCGCCGTGCTGGGCGCGCTTGAAGGCGACGAACGCCTCGATCTCGCGCTGGGCGTCGACCGGGAGCTGCCCCACTTCGCGCGCCAGCTCGACCTCGCGGTGACCGAGCTGATCGGTCTGCGCGTCGTCGAAAAACTCGGCGATGCTGACGTCGAACTCGGCGAGGATTAGGAAAAGCGTGTCCAGGCTGACGCGGTATTCGCCTTTTTCCATCCGCGAGAGGTCAGACTGCTGGATACCGATGCGACTGGCCAATTCGGTCTGGGTCAGCTTGCGCTCTTTGCGCAGCTTGCGAATGCGTGGGCCGACGAGCTGAACTTGGCGGATTTTGTGAACAAAGGGCATGGCGGAAGTCTCTGCAAGTGTGGACGCGAAAGATCGACCTCCGTATGCTACAACGGCATCGTTCCGCTGTCAATACGGCCCTGCATCTTGCTGGTATGGCATGCCCTTGGGTCGAGCGGGGCGGGCGCTGGCCCGGCCCGCGCGGGGGCGCGGCTCAGCGCTCGCGCATGCGGCGCGCGAGCATCGCCTGCGCCTCGTCGAGCGTCAGGCTGCCCGGGCGCGTGCCGTCGTCGAGCGCGAGGGTCCGCACCGGACCCCAGTCGGTGCCCGACGCGCCCGGCAGGCCGTCGGTCCGCTGGGTCTCGGCGTACGACAGGCTGCGGCCGTCGCGGCTGGCCCACGCGAGCAAAGCTTCGCGCCCGTCGTCGCTCAGGTAGAGCGACGGCTGCGGTCCCTGGGCGTCGGTGAGGACGTCGAGCTGGGGCAGCGCGCGCTCGGCGCGGATCGCGACCTTGAGCACCTGGCGCACCTGCAGCGCGCCGTCGGCGTCGGGCGTGCGCACCTCGAGGAAGTGGATGCCCTGGCTGGCATCGGTCAGGCCGCCGTGCTGGAAGGTGGCGCCGGTATTGATGATCTGGACGCGCACCGCGTCGGCGAGCGCGTCGAGGGCCTCGGTCGTCAGGCTGGCGCTCTCGGGGGCGAGGCTACCGACGATCAGGGCGTGGGCCTGCTCGGCCAGATAGAGCAGGTTGGCGATGTGGAACGTTCCCGTGCCGGCGTCGGGCACGCCGGCGACGCTGGCGTCGAGCGGCGCACCGTCGGGGTTCGCAGGTGCCTGCAGGCGCGCGCCGGTGTTGATGATCTGGACGCGGACAGCGTCGGCCAGCGCGGCCGGGTTCGGGTACTGCAGGCCGGTGTTGATGATCTGCACCCGGACGTCGTCGGCGAGGTCGTTGAGCGCCGCCGGCAGCGCCTCGATCGCGAGCGTGATCAGCCGCCCGCTGTCGGGATCGGTGAAGCCGAGGATTGCGGTCTGGGCGTCGCGGCTCGGCTGCACCACCAGGGTCGTCGGCAGCGCGGCGTCGGCGGGGCTGCCGGTGAAGCCGTCGACGAAGGCGGCCGAGAGATCGGCGACCGGCGTGCTGCCGACGTAGAGGCCGTCGCGCAGCACGATCGGTGCGTAGCGCTTGCGATGGCCGGCTGAGGAATGCTCCCACCAGGCGACGTTGAGCACGGTGACGTGGTCGCTCGGATCGAGGCCGCTGTCGCGCGTGATCGTCAGCTGTGGGGCGCCCTTTTCGGCGAACGGATTGCCGCCGATCTCGATGCGCTCGCCGAAGGTCGCGCTGTCGAAGCCGATCAGGTAGAGGCGTGGGTAGAGCAGGTTGTGGCGCCCTTCCCAGAGCAGGTAGGCGACGCCGCCGGCATCTTCGTAGACCAGGGCGGCGGGCTGTTCGGCCGCGGCGTCTTCGGTGCCCGGGACGAGCCAGCGCACGATCGTGCCGTCGGGATGCTGGACGTCGAGCGCCAGCACGCGGTGATGCGGCAGGGCGGTCTCGCCGCGCGGGAAGAGATCGGCGTAGGGGCCGGCCACCGTCCGCAGCACGGTGCCGTCGGCGGCGAGCACCATCTGTGACGCCGCGCGGTCGTCGCTGCTGCCGGCTGCGGCGACGACCGGCAGGGCGAGCAGCGCGAGCGCGAGGACGGCGGCGATGCGCAGCAGCGCGCGACGCGGCAGGGTCGGAACAATCGAGCGTACGGTCATGAGATCAAGCCCTCAGATTCACCACCTGGCGCATCTCGAGATGCACCAGCAGATCGGTGAGGTGTGGCTGGTCGGGATAAAAGGTCTTCTGCAGCCGATCGAAGCGGCGGACGGCGGCGTCCTGATCGCCCGCGGCGCGGGCGGTCTCGCCGAGCAGGAAGAGGGCGTTCTTGACCCGCTCGCCGTCCCAGATCGCTTCGGCCAGGGCCAGCGCGCGGCTGCCGTGGCGCCGGGCGCGGGTCAGCTGGCCGCATTCCAGATAGCCGTAGCAGCAGTCGAGATGAATCGCCGCCTGCTGCTGGCGATTGCCGAGCCGGCGGAAGCGGCGCAGGCTGCGCAGCGAAAGCGCCAGGCCGCGACGGACCTCGCCGCGCATCATCGCGCAGTAGCCGACATTGGCCTCGAGCGCGGTGCGCACCGGGCTGGTCGAATCCGCCGGGAAGAGCGCGAGTGCGTGGGCGTATTCGTCGGCGGCCTCGGCGAAGTAGCTCAGGCCGAGCAGGCAGTTGCCGCTTTGGTTGTAGGTCGAGGCCAGCCACTCGGGCCGGCCGAGGGCGCGCGCGTGGCTGCGCGCGACGCGGGCGTAGAACAGGCCCTTCTTGAAGGTCTTGGCGTACTCGTAGGCGCGCGAGAGGTTGTCGGCGGCCAGGAAGCACGCGGCGCGGCTGCGGTTGCGCGTCAGCACGTCGCGCAGCAGCGGCCGCGGCGCGACGTGGTCGCCGAGGCTGATGCGCACCGCGCTGTGGTTGCAGATCGCGCGATCGAGTCGCTCGCCGTCGGCGTCGGCGCGCGCCAATTCGAGCGCGCGCGCATAGAAGCCGAGGGCGGTGCGCAGATCGCCGCGGTCGATCGCCTCGACGACGGC
>JBCCOR010000241.1:0-7269 GCA_039025295.1 Acidobacteriota bacterium | reverse complement strand
GGCGCCTCGCGGCGCGCTGGCTGGTCGCCGATCTGCTCGCCGCGCCGGCGCTGACCGATGCCACCCGCTGGTCGTGGATCGTGCTCTTCGGCGTGCTCCACCACGTGCCGGGCGCGGCGCGCCGGCGCGCGCTGCTGTGCGATCTCGCGCGGCGGCTCGCGCCGGGCGGCGTCCTGGCGGTCAGCCTGTGGCGCTTTCGCGACGATCCGCGCCAGCGGCGCAAATGCCTCGACGAAGCCGCCGTGCGCGCCGCCGGCATCGATCCGCAGCGGCTCGAGCCCGGCGATCATCTGCTCAGCTTTCACGGCGACCGGCGCGTGCCACGCTTCGCGTGCCACATCGATGCGGCGGAGGCGCGCGCCTACGATCGGGCGCTGGCCGACGGTAACCGCGACGGCGGCAAGGGCGTCGGGCTGATCCGCGATGCGGCGTTCGACGACGAAGACGGCCTCAACCACTACCGCAGCTGGCGGCATCCAGGCCGCCATCCGGCCACCGTCGCGAACTTTTCCTGGCTTTGACGAATCCGTCTATGACATACTTTCGATGATTGTTCGCAGCGCTTTCGTGATCCATTTTTGCACTGTACGTCCCCCCTCTCGGCGGACGCGGACCACCAAGCGCGCTGCGGCACCAGACCCTGACCAATTCGATCGCTTTTATTCCCCGTTTACAACCACCTCGTACCCTGCTTTTGGTGCCCGTTCTCCACGATCGGTCGCCCGCGCGTCGACGTTCGGCGCACGCGCAACGGCGCGAGGATCAACAAGCCACAGCGGCGGCGGTGACGGCACCGACGCCGATCGCAGAAGACTGAAAAGCGGAATGATCGTGTGGCACGATCCACCGCACACGACCGAGGAAAGAACGTGAAGAAACTGTATGTCGGCAACCTTCCCTACACGGCGACGGAGGACGAGGTCCGCGAACTCTTTGCAGAGTACGGCGAAATTCACTCCGTGAGCCTGATCAACGACAGGGAAACCGGCCGGCCGCGTGGTTTCGGCTTCGTCGAACTCGAGGACGACGACGCTGACAACGCGATGCAGGCGCTCGATGGTGCGCGCCACAACGGCCGCGTCCTGCGCATCAACGAAGCGCGTCCGCGCACCCCGCGCGGCCCCCGCTACTGAGACCCTTCGACATGCCGCCGCGCCCGACAGGGCCGCGCGGCACTGTCCTCCGTGTGAAGACGGCGCATCGACACGATGTCCGCTGACGGCCTCGCACCGTGCGACCGTCTTCGCCGGCTTCCAGCATCCATCTGATGGCTGCTTGGTTCGACCGCGCGATACTGTCCTGGTTTCGCGCGGCTTTCCGCGTTCCCTTGATGCTCGCGATCACCCTCGTCGGTCATAGCGCGCTGCTCCTCAGCCTGCCGCTTCGACGGCGTGATCCGCAGCGCCATCTGCGCGTGCGCAACGCCATCTTCCGCGCCTGGGCGCGCGGCCTGCTGCGCGGCGCCAACGTGCGGATCGACGTCACCGGCGAGCCGCCGCCGGCCGGCACGTCGTTCGTGCTGGTCAGCAACCATCTCGCCTATCTCGACATTCCGCTGCTCGCGCGCTTCGCGCAAGCGTCGTTCATCGGCAAGGCCGAGCTGCGACGCTGGCCGCTCTTCGGCCCGGCGTTCGTCGCCGCCGATACAATCTTCATCGACCGCGCGCGCAAGCGCGATCTGGTGCGGGTCATGGCGCAGATGCGCGCCAGTCTGGCGCGTCCGCTCGGCGTGGCGCTTTTTCCCGAGGGCACGAGCGGCAGCGGTGACGCGCTGCTGCCGTTCAAACCGTCGCTGCTCGAGCTGGCCGTGCGCGAGGGCGCGCCGGTCTACTGCGCCGTGGTCGACTACGACACGCCCGACGGCTGGCCGCCGCCGCACGTGGCGGTATGCTGGTGGGGGAACATGCTGTTCTTGCCGCACGCGATCCAGATGCTGCGCCTGCCGTTCATCGAGGCGCGCATTTGTTTTCTGCCTCCGCGCGCGCCCGCAGAGGACGCGTCGAATGAGCATGGGAGCGTGGGGGCGGCGGGGCGCAAGCAGCTGGCAAACCAGCTGCGGCAGGAGATGGAAACGGCGTTCAGCGCGCTGCGCGCGGCGCGGCGACGCGCCTGATCACTCGTCCGGCAGCTCGTCCATGATCGTCGTCAACTCTTCGGTGTTGATGAGATCCTTGGCCGTCATGAGCTGAATCAGGGCGCGCAGCATGTTGCGCGCATCGCGGAAGGTGTCGAGCAACTCCTGCTGGTCGCTCGTGTGATCCACCGTGCCCGAAATCTGATAGAGCTCCCGGAAGAAATCGGCGGGGGCGACGTCGATCGCGTCGAGGATCAGCAGGATCTGCTCCATGCGCAGCGACTTTTGGCGCGTGAGGAGCTGGCTGATGTAGCTACGACCCCAGCCCAGGCTTTCCTGCACGCCCAGCTGGGTGTAGCCGCGTTCGCGGATTTTGTTGCGCAGCAGGGTCAGCGTCCGCTCCAGCTCTTTGTCCATATTCACGCTCATGGCGTTGTAATGTAGACGATTCGAAGCGTCGATTCAAGGGGTTGTCTCTGAAATGAAGGACGCTGGCCTCAGAATCCTAAAGGCTTGTCCTGCAAGCAGTTGGACGATGCGCCTGTTGTGTTCTGGAAAATGAGCAATGTGATCTTTTTAAAAGAGAATCTCTCGAAAGAAAGGTCTCATGGTGTTCGGAAAGTAAGGGTGATCCGATCGCCGAGATTTTCGAGTGATTCAAGTTCGACGGCATGCGAGGTGAGATCGATGACGATGTGGAGCCGGCTGCTGCCGTCGGGCTGTGGATGCAGGCCGCTGCGGATTCGTTGGACCGCGCCCGAGCCGATGTCGCGCGCGGGCAGGACGACATCGATGCCGTCGATGCGCAGCAGCTCGCGCGGACTGTCGCTGCCGACGCGCACCTGCTCGACCCGCGACGACGCGAGTGCGCCGTTGGCCTCGAGGGTGATCACGGTGCGCGCGCCCGCCGTCGTCCAGCTGACGTCGCGGAAGGCGGTCGCCGCCGGGCCGCCGCCACCACCCCGGTTCGCGTCAGCGCGCGGGCGGTTCGCCGCCGGCCGCTGCGCGGCTGCGCGGCGGTTGCTGTCGGCCGCGGACGGGGCAGGTGCGGGCGCGGTCGCCGCCGGCTGCGGCGCGGCTGTGTTCGGCTGCGGCGGCTGGGCAGGGACGGACCGGGTGCCGTCGCCGTCGGTCGCTGCGCCGGCCGCATCGGCGGGCGCAGCCGCGTTCGGCGGCTCGCTGCCGGCGCCGGCCGGCGGACCCGGCGCTGCGGCAGGGTCTGCGGTCGCGATGGCGCCGACCGCGTCGTCGCTGCCCGCGCTGGGCAGGATCATGTCGCGGAAGAAATAGCCCGCACCAGCGAGCGCGAGCACGAGCACCGCGGCGATCAGCGGCAGGCGCGAACGGCGCTTCGGCGGCGCGTCGAGGTCGACGTCGGCGAGCGATTCGTCGGCGTGGCCACCGAAGGCAGGCAGCGCGTCCGCGTCGTCCTGCCCGCGGTCGAAGCCGAGCGGCGCCGACGGCGCGGTCTCCTCGGTGGACTCGCCCAGCAGATCGGGATCGACCGAGCCGAGCAGGCTGGCGTCGAGATCGCTGGGGGCCTCGGCCAGCGGCGCGTCATCGAGATCGCTGGGGGCCTCGGCCGGCGGCGCGTCGTCGAGATCGGCGGGCGGCCAGGCGGCCGAGCCCGGCGCGGACGGCGCTTCCTCGGCCGCTGCGTCCGCCGACTCGGGCGGCCACGATGCGGCCTCGTCGAGCCCGAAGGGATTGTCCGCAGCCGGTGCACCCGCGTCGAAGACGCCGGCGGCAGACGGCGGCGGTGCGTCGTCGGTGAAGGTCGGGGCCACGAGCGGATCGTCGAACAGGCTGTCGGACGTGTCCGACGCGTCGGCGGGCGCGTCGGCCGTCGGCTCGGCGTCGCGCGTCAGGTTGGGGCGCGACATGTCGAAGTCGAGGCCGTCGAAGTCGTCCTCCGCCGCCGAGTTGGCGTGGATCGGCTCGGTGAGCTCGAAGTCGGGCAGCGGCTCGTCGAGCGCGAACGCGTCGTCGGTCCCTGCGCCGGCGTCAGGCGATTCGTCGTCCGCGTCTTCGGCGCGGCCGAAGAAGTCGCGCGGCGCCTCGGCGTCGGCTGCGGCGGCGGGATCCGGGGCGATGCCGAAGTCGATGTCGGGCAGCGCGGCGTCGCTCAGGTCGGGCAGCGCGCCCGAGAAGGGATCGTCGTCGGCCAGCGCGTCGACGTCGGCGAGGGTGTCGATGTCGGGCAGCGGGTTGCCGTCGGCCAGCAGATCGTCGCCGAGCAGGGGATCGTCGGCCGGCGGCGCGTCGAGCTCGAGCGCCGGCGCCTCGTCGAACGGCAGCATCGGCGCGGCGGCCGCCGCCGGCGGGTCGTCGTCGAGGGCGTGCGGATCGTCGGTAGCGCCAGCCGGCATCGGCTCGAGCTCGAACGGGAAGCCGCCCTTGGCGAGATGCTCCTCGAAGATCTTGAGGATCAGCATCCGGCCTTCGTCGTTGACCGCGTCGAAGCGCAGCGCCATGCCGGTGGGCTGATCCGGGCCCATCGCCTCGAGGCGGATCCACACGACGTCGCCGACGGCGCGGATCAGCGACGTGCCGTCGGCGAGCTGGAAATCGACCTGCAGGCGGCTGCCGGGCGGCTTGGGACGCGACGTGCGCAGGAACACACCCTGGAGGGAAATCCGGGGTGCGTACGTGGTGACGAACGACGAAAATTGTTCGAAGCGGAGTCGCAGCGGCGTGATCGTATTGCCGCTGGGACGAGCAGACGGGTCGGAGCCTGGTTGCGCCATCGTGGCCTCGGTAGGACGCCGGCGCGGTGCGGTCGCGCCAGGGGTCGGTGGAAAGCGATGAGAGGGCGGTAGTTTACCGGATCCGACGAGCGGTCGTCAGCGGTCCGGGGCGAGCGTGTCGGCGGCCGCGCCCAGGATGCGCTGGCTGGCGCGATCCTGTACCAGGACGGCGACGCGCAGGCGATCGCGCTGCCAGGCGGGATCGAGCGCCACCTGGGCGCGCACGGCCGCGTGGCCGGCGGTGAACGCGGCGTCGAGCGGCTGCAGATGGCGCACGACGCGATCGTTGCGCAGCGTGCGATGCGCGTTCTCGCCGCGCGGCACCGGCGTGGTCAGGCCGTCTTCGGTGATCGCGACCAGCACCTGCGGCGGCGCGCCGTCTGCGGCGCTGCGCAGGGCGATGTCGACCGTCAGCGCGAGCGTTTCAGCCTGAGGCGCGACGGCGAGATCGACCGTCGCCTCGGCGGGCTGGGCGCGCGCGTCGCGAATGCGCCGCAGCAGGCTGCGGCGGTCGGAGCCGACGACGTCGTGATGGCCGTCGATCACCGCCTGCGGCGTGTAGATGCGGTTGGTGTTGAAGGCGGCGGCGTACTGCTGCTGGCGCGCCGACCAGGCGCGGTCGCTGAACGGATCGCGCCAGCCCAGATGGTTCCAGTAGTCGACGTGAAAGGCGAGTGGGATCACGCCGGGCTCGTCGCCGATCTCGCCGAGCAGGCGATCGGCTGGCGGGCAGCTCGAGCAGCCCTGCGACGTGAAGAGTTCGATGACCACCGGCCGGGCGTCGGCGCCGGTGTCCGCGGCGGCGGGTGCGTCGCTGGCCAAGGCGAAAACGCCGAGCGCGACGGCGGCAAGCGCGATCGCGAACGGCAGCAGGATGCCGAGGATGCGGCTGCTGCCGTGCGCGGCGCGGGACGACGACGGCTGAGCGGGGCGTGGGGCGATGTGCGTCATGGTGTGTGACCTCCGCCCCGGCCTTGGCGCGCGCGTCGCCGTTCGTTACGGCCTGTTCGCTGCGTTCTGTTCGCTGCGTCCTGTTCGCTGCGGCCCGATCATCGTGCGTCGTCGTCAGCGTCGTTCGGGACGAAGCGCGCGTCGCCTGGCTGCGCGTCGGCGAGTTGCGCGGCCACCGCTTCGACCCGGCGCATCACCCGCAGGGCGTTGCCGCCCGCGATCTGCTGCACCTCGGCGGGCGTGTAGCCGCGGCGCAGCAGCTCGGCGAGCAGCGTCGGATAGCAGCCGACGTCCTCGAGCCCGTCGGGCACGGTGCGGATGCCGTCGTAGTCGGCGCCGATGCCGATGTGGTCGATGCCGGTCATGCGCCGCAGATAGTCGACGTGGTCGGCGACGTCGGCGACGCTCGCGCGCGGCGCCGGATGGTCGGCGTCCCACGCGGCGAGCGCGTCGGCCGCGGCGTCGGGCTGGCCGATGTAGAGCACGCCGAGCCGCGCTTCCTCGGCCCGGCGCGCGGCGCCGTGCCGGCGCACGTCCTCGGAGAGGAACGACGGCACGAACGTCACCATCACCAGGCCGTCGTCTTCGCGCACCTGCCGCAGCACGTCGTCGGGGACGTTGCGCGGATGATCGGTTACGCCGCGCGCGCTCGAATGCGAAAAGATCACCGGCGCTTCGCTGACGGCCATCGCGTCGCGCATCACCGCCGGCGACACGTGCGAGAGATCGACCAGCATGCCGAGGCGGTTCATCTCGCGCACCACCGCGCGGCCGAAGTCCGTCAGGCCGCTGTGGATCGGCGCGTCCGTCGCCGCGTCGGCCCAGTCGTGGTTGATCCAGTGGGTGAGGGTCATGTAGCGCGCGCCCAGCCGGTGGAGCTGGCGCAGGACGGCGAGCGAGTTGCCGATCGCATGGCCGCCTTCGATGCCGATCAGCGAGGCGATGCGCCCGTCCCGGTGCGCGGCGACGATCTCATCGGCGGTGGTGGCGAACGCCAGCGTGTCGGGATAGCGCGCGATCAGCCGGTGGACGACGTCGATCTGTTCGATGACGGTCTGCACCGCGTCGGCGCCTTCGAGACGGTAGGACACGTAGACCGACCAAAACTGCGCGCCGACGCCGCCGCGGCGCAGGCGCGGCAGATCGGTGTGCAGCGGATTCTCGAAGTGGCCGCGCAGATCGCGCGTGAGATCGATCTCGGCCAGCTGGTTGTCGACCCGGCTGCGCAGGCTCCACGGCAGATCGTTGTGGCCGTCGATCAGCGGCACGTCGTCGAGCAGCGCGCGCGCTGCGCGTCGCTGCGCGTCGTCGATGCCGTCGAACTGGCAGTGCAGCGACGCGTCGTGCGCGTCGTCGCCGGCGGACGGGACGGCGACGACGAGGATCGCGGCGAGGACGAAGGCCGCGACGGCGAAAGAGCGGGCGAGCGGATGGCGCGGGCCGCGGCGCAGGCCGACGGCGCCGCGCGCCGGGGCGCGGTGACGCATGAGAAGGCTT
>JBCCOR010000240.1:0-7324 GCA_039025295.1 Acidobacteriota bacterium | reverse complement strand
GCGCGGCGTGTCCGGTTCGCCTTCGGCGCCGCGCGGCGACAGGGGGCCGAAGAGCTCGCCGATCACCGACGCGCCGATCAGCGGATCGCCCGAGACGGCGATCGGGAGGGGGTCGACCGGCACGTCCCGCGTCGCGTCGCCGTCCCGCACGACGTCGTTGGCGATCGGTCGATCGGCGCCCGCCGATTCGCGCAGGATGCGCGCCAGCCGCTCGGCGCGCTGGCGCCTGCGCTCGACGAACGTCACGCTCGCGAGTCCGGGCGGGGCGCCGCCGTCGCGGAGGGCGTCGAGCACGCCGGCGATCTCGGCGCGCAGCGCCTCGCGCTCGTCGAGTCCGAAGCCGGGACCGTGCAGCGTCAGCGCGATCGTGCGCGTGCCGGGCTGGCGGCGACCGATCTCGGTCAGGGCCGCCTGCGTAAACCAGCGCAGATCGGCGTAGCCGAGGCGGTGCAGCGGCGGCAGCGGCACGAAGACCACGTGTGCGCTCGGCAGTGCGCCCTCGCTCGCGATCCACAGCGGCGCGTCGCCGTCCGGGAACGCGCCGGGCGCCATGCGTCCGGCTTCCTTGAGCCGCTCGGAGACGGCGCGGTCGGCGCCGTGCCAGGCGTCGGCGTACTTGAGTGCCACGACGTCGCCGCGCCAGCGCAGCACGTCGTCCTCGACCACGCGGATGTCGGGCAGCACGGCGGGGCGGCGGCGCTCAGGCGTCGTCGAAGAGGTTGGAGATGCGGCCGGTCTCGAGTGCGCGCGTGGCGATCACGCCGGCGGCGCGGATCACGTGACCGAGGGCGGCGAAGCGCGGATCGGTGGCGACGCCGGCCTGGAAGCGGGCGTAGATCTGCTGCGCGATGGTCGCCACTTTGACCAGGCCGTAGACGAAGTAGAAAAGCGGGTCGACGTCGCCCAGACCGCGCTGCTGGCAGTAGCGCGTCCACACGCCGGTGCGGTCGAGATTGCCCGGCAGCGCGGTTAGGCCGAAGGCGCGCAGCGCGCCTGGATCGCGCGCCTCGGCCCAGTAGGCCAGGCTCGTGCCGACGTCCATCAGCGGATCGCCGATCGTCGCCATCTCCCAGTCGAGAAGAGCGCGAATCTGCGTCAGATCGTCCGGGTCGAGCACCAGGTTGTCGTATTTATAATCGTTGTGGATCAGCGAAGCGCCCGACTCGGCCGGCTGGTGCGCGACCAGCCAGGCGAACGCCGCCTCGATCGCCGGGATGTCGTCGGTGCGGGCGCGCTGCCAGCGCTTGGCCCAGCCGCCGATCTGGCGCGCGACGTAGCCGTCCGGTCGGCCGAGATCGCCGAGATCGAGGGCGTCGACATCGAGTGCGTGCAGCGCGGCCAGCTGGTCGGTCGCCGCCTGCGAGAGCGCGGTGAAGACGGCCGGCGTCAGCGCGAGGCCGGCGGGCGGCTCGGTGCGCAGAATGACGCCCTCTACCCGCTCCATGAGGTAGAACGGCGCGCCCAGTACGTCTTCGTCGATGCACAGCGCGATCGGCTTCGGCACGCACGGATAGACGCCGTCGAGGGCGATCAGCATGCGGTATTCGCGCACCATGTCGTGGGCGGTGGCGATCTGCGCGCCGTGCGGCGGCCGCCGCAGCACGAAGCGGCGATCGCCCCAGCGCAGCAGATAGGTGAGGTTCGAATAGCCGCCTGGGAACTGCTCGACCCGCAGCGGTCCGTCGTCCTCGGGAAAGACTTCGGGCAGGTAGTGGGCGAGCGCTGCTTCATCGAGTGGCTCGCGCACGATGGCGGCGCGGTCGAGTGCCGGTCCGTCGGCGGCGTCGAGCGGCGGGGTGTCGTGTCGATCGGGCATGCGGCGGTCTCCGAGGGCGATCAGCGGCCGGGCTGCAGGCCGTGGGCCTTGAGCAGACGGCGGGCGATGACGTTCTTGTGGACCTCGTCGGGGCCGTCGTAGATGCGCGCGGCGCGCTCGTGGCGGTACCACCAGGCGAGGATGATGTCGTCGGTGACGCCGAGTGCGCCGTGGACCTGGATGGCGCGATCGAGGGTGCGCATCAGCACGTCGGCGACGAAGACCTTGATCATCGACACCTGCTGGCGCGCGGCGCGGCCGCCTTGGGTCTCGAGTGCCTCGGCGCAGTCGAGCACCATCAGGCGGGCGGCGTGGATGTTGGTCGCGCACTCGGCGATCCAGTGCTGGATCACCTGCTGGTCGCCGAGCACGCGATCGGGATCGAGCTGGCGCGCGGCGGCGCGCTGGCAGAGCAGATCGAGGGCGCGCCGGCAGATGCCGATCCAGCGCATGGCGTGATGGACGCGTCCGGGGCCGAGACGCTCCTGCGCCATGGCGAAGCCGGCGCCCTGTTCACCGAGAAGGCTGTCGGCCGGCACCCGGCAGTTCTCGAAGCGCACCTCGGCGTGGCTGAAGTAGCCGCCGCCGCGCTCGCCCATCACCGGGATGTTGCGCACGTGCACGAAGCCGGGCGCGTCGGTCGGCACGAGCAGCATGCTGGCGCGCGCGTGCGGCGCGGCGTCGGGATCGGTCACCGCCATGGTGACCGCGAAGGCGGCGCCGTCGGCCGACGAAGTGAACCATTTGTGGCCGTCGATCACCCAGCTGTCGCCGTCGCGCACGGCGCGGGTCGACATCCACACCGGATTCGAACCCGCGTGTTCGGGCTCGGTCATGGCGAAGCACGAGCGGATCGCGCCGCGCGTCAGCGGGCGGTAGAAGGTCTCACGCTGGGCCTCGGAGGCGTGGCTGTGGAGCAGCTCCATGTTGCCGATGTCCGGCGCCTGGACGTTGCAGGCATAGTGGCCGAAGGGCGTCTGGCCGAGGGTTTCGCTCAGCCGGGCGAAGTCGCGCAGCGGCATCGCCTGGCCGCCGTCCTCGACCGGCAGCTGCGGCGCCCACAGGCCGAGATCGCGCGCCTGGTCGCGCGCGGCGTCGAGATCGCTGCGGATCGCCTCGTCGCCGCCGGCGAGAAACGCCGGTTCGAGCGGGATCAGGGTGTCGTGGACGAAGCGCTCGGCGCGTTCGAGCAAGGCGTCGATCGGGGTCGGTTCGGGCATCGGTTGGACTCCGGAAGCGGGGCCGACGCGCGCGCGTCAGCGGAGGATCAGATCGGCGGCTTTTTCCGCGATCATGATGGTCGGGGCGTTGGTGTTGCCGGCGATGAGCGTCGGCATGATCGAGGCGTCGGCGACGTGCAGGCGCTCCATGCCGTAGACGCGCAGCCGATCGTCGACCACCGCCTGGGCGTCGTCGTCGTAGGGATCGGCGCCCATGCGGCAGGTGCCGGCGGGATGGTAGATGGTCGCGAGCATGCGGCGGATGTAGGCGTTGAGTTCGTCGTCGCGGCCGAGGAGGTCCTTCGACGGCAGCACGGCGCCGTCGAGCAGCTCGGCCAGCGGCGCGGCCTCGGCCATGCGGTCGGCCATGCGCACGCCGGCGCGCAGCGCGGCGCGATCGGCCTCGGTCGCGAGGTAGTTGGCGTGAATCGCGGGCGGGGTGTCGGGATCGGCGTCGCGTAGCGTGATGTGGCCGACGCTCTGTGGGCGCAGCAGGGTGACGCCGAAGTTGACGCCGGTGGGCGCGGCCTGGTCGAAGCCGTGGTCGATCAGCGCCGCCGGCACGAAGTGGAACTGCAGATCGGGCCGCTCGACGTCGTCGCGCGAGCGCACGAAGCCGCCGCTCTCACACACGGTCGAGGTCAGCGGCCCGCGCTTGAAGAGCTTGTAGCGCAGCAGATGCCGCAGCAGCTCGGCGCTGTCGAGGGTGCGTGCGCTGCGCTTGGTGCGGTGGACCACCGACACCACCGGATGATCCTGCAGATTGCGGCCGACGCCGGGCAGATCGAGGATCGGCGGAATGTCGAGCGCGCGCAGCTCGTCGGCGGGGCCGATGCCCGAGCGCAGCAGCAGCGCGGGCGACTCGATCGCGCCGGCGCAGAGGATCACGCCCTCCGTGGCTTCGCCGCGCGTGCCCTGGCCGCCGTCGACCGGCGCGATCTCGACGCCGCGCACCGCCTCGCGGTTGGGGGCCCACAGCCGCAGCACGCGGATGCCGGTGCGCACGGTGAGGTTGGGCCGTTTGAGGATCGGCTTGAGGTAGGCGGCCGCGGCGCTGCAGCGCCGGCCGCCGCGCTGGGTGACCTGATAGAGGCCGAAGCCTTCGGGCTCCGGCACGTTGAGATCGTCGAGGACGGGAAAGCCGAGCGCGCCGGCGGCGTCGATGAAGCGCCGGCTGATCGGTCGCGGATCGCGCGGGTCCTCGACCCGCAGCGGACCGCCGACGCCGTGCAGCGCCGACTCGCCGCGCGCCTGGTCCTCGGCGCGCTTGAAGAACGGCAGTACCTCGTTCCAGCCCCAGCCGCTGTTGCCGAGCGCGCGCCAGTGCTCGTAGTCGGCGCGGTGGCCGCGAATGTAGAGCATGGCGTTGAGGCTGCTCGAGCCGCCGAGCACGCGGCCGCGCGGCCAGTAGAGCCGACGGTCGTCGAGATGCGGTTCGGGCTCGGTCTCGTAGGCCCAGTCGAGCGGTCCCTTGAACAGCTTGGGAAAGCCGGCCGGCATGTGGATCAGGCCGTTGCGGTCGCCGGGTCCGGCTTCGAGCAGCAGGACCCGCCGCTGGGGATCGTGACTCAGCCGATGGGCCAGCACGCAGCCGGCCGAGCCGGCTCCGACGATGATGTGATCGAAGGCATGCGCCGTCATGGTGTCTCGCGGTCAGAACCCAGAAAACAAAGCAGGGAAAACGCTCGACGAAGATATCACGGGGCCGACGGCGCGAGCCGGACACGCGGGCTGCCTAGCTGGCTGCGTCTGTCTGGCTGCGTCTGTCTGGCTGGGGCGTCAGCGCGCGTAGACGACGTCGACGGTCGGGGCCGCCCTCGCGGGTTGTTCTTCGGCGCGCAGCGCTGCGCAGCGGTCGGGATGGCGATCGCGCTGGGCGAGCGCGGTCGGATCGTCGGTGCGGCTGTAGACGGGCGGTCCGCCGAAGAGGCTACAGGCGAAGCGCGCAAAGCAGCGGGGCGGCGCGGTGACGGACTCGAAGCATTCCTTGAAGCCACCCTCGTTGGCGATCATGCACGCCTCGACCTCGAGATAAGAACCGTCTGGTAAAGGGATCATGATGAACAGGTGGCAGTTCATGCAGCCAGCAATGGTTTGCGCGTTAGCTGGTGAAGACATGCTGCCGATCAGCAGTGCAGTCAAGGCGGCGAGGAGTAGGAGGTGTTTTTTCATCGTGCATTCTCCGCAGGGTTCACTATGAGAAAGTCGGCTGGTTTAAGTTCCACACGATGTTCGGGATCAGGTACGTCGTAGCGATGGAATGCGCTGGGTACGACCTCGATCGAATCGAGTTCATAGATGCGAATCTGATTCATGAAGCGCTCCTCGAAGCGTACGGGCACGCCGGGTAGCGTATGGACGCGCGCCGCCCAAGCCGCGCGATGCTCTCGAACCTTGTCGAAGCCGATCAGCGCATCGGCGAGTCGATCGGCATCGACGGCGAGATCGGTACGGCGCCAATGCGTCAGCTTGCTGGTCGTGCCCAGGTTCGAGAAGACGACGACGATGTCGTGCCGCGTGACGGGTTTGCCTTGGAGCGATTCGGGTCGCCCGTCGTCGATTCGCACGACCGCTTCGCCCAGGACCGACTCGTCAACAGGCACGTTGTTGCGCGCGGCATACGTTTCTTTCCAAGACTCCGGGGAGAATGGCCGCTCGAAGCGAGCATGTTTGCCGTTGGAGAACAGGACAACAATGGCCTCTGGCCGGACGATGGCGCTGAAAAAGTGCTCTTCGTCGACGCGTGCCGCGCCATCCGGACCGAGCCAGATTGTGAGCGTGCCGCGCGTGGTTTCCTCACCGCGCATCGTGTACGTCCGCGTGTCCTCGAACGTGTAGACGATGCGCGTGTCCTGCTGCGCGTCTTCGGCAAAAGCAAACGACCCCAAGCAAAGCAGCATCGCGGCGATGCTGATCCATCGAGTCGCTGTGTTCACGGTTGATCATCCTCCAGTTTTTCATCGGTAGAAGATTCGCGCCCAGCCGGCTGCAGCGCGAGCGTTCCGCCGGCCAAGAGAACGCCGACGGCGCACGTCGCATCGTCGAGCGCGGCCAGCGTGTGTTGAAAACGCTCGGGTCCAGTGCAGAGCGCATACGGGCCCGGTGGCATGTGCGGCACACGCAGCGGCGATTCGCCCGCGTAGTCGATGTGTACCCCGTTGCGCGTTGCCCAATTGCGCAGCGCGGACAGCGCGTCGCGTCCGTCGTTCGAGATCAGCACCGGCTCGGCGCCCCGAATCGGCGGGCCGACGTCGAGCAGCAGCGTGCCGCCGTCCATGCGCAGATCGACGGCGATCTCGGTTTCGCCCGCGCGCAGCGGACGCCGCTGGCGGACGAGACCCGGCGCCTCGATCACCAGGGCGCCGAGCTCGGCGTGGGCCGGCACCTCGAGCGTGAACGAACCGTTGACGTCGCTCTGCGTTTGCGGCGGCACCATCACCGACGTGCTCAGGTCGCTGGCGTCGCGCAGATCGCCATAGACCCGCGCGCCCGCGATCGGGCCGACCGGCGCGCGGACGACGCCGCGGACGCTGCGCATCGGCGTGATCTGGAGATCGACCTCGACCTCGGGCGCCTGCGCGCTCACCGCCACGCGGCTGGGCGCGCTCTGGGCCATGCCGCCGCGGCGCGGCTCGAGCGCCTGGACGACGTACTGCCCGTCGTCGAGCCCGGCGAAGGCGAAGGTGCCTTCGGGGTCGAGCATCTGCGCGTTGAGCTGGGGTTTCTCGGTCTGCTCGGCGAGCATCACCTGCACCCGCGCGTCGCGCAGCGGCTCGCCGTCGGCGCCCAGCACGCGCCCGCGCACGACGCGGTTCTCGAGCGCGATGTCGACTGTCGCGACGCCGTCGGCCGCCGGCGCGACCGCCACGCCGGCGATCTTGCGCGCGATGCGCGGCTCGGCGCTCACGATCTCGACCAGCCAGTCGCCGCCGCGCGGCACGATGCCGCCGAAGCGGCCCTCGTCGTCGGCCTTCATCATCAGCGAGGTCATGCCGCGCTGGCCGCCGAAGAACACCTGCGCGGCGAGCGGCGCGTCGCCGAGCGTGAGCGTGCCGTCGATCGTGATCAGGTCGAGGACGATCGGCAGCGCGGTCGCGTCGGATGCGAGATCGAACGTCTCCGCCCGCACCCGGCCGAGCGATTCGCCCGTGACGATATGCTGATAGCGGCGCGCGGCGAGGCCCGCGTGCGACCAGCGTCCCTCGGCGTCGGCTGCGCGGGCGGCGATCTGCAGATTGCGTTCGGGATCGCTGAGGCCGTGCACCCACGGATGACCGTCGGGATCGCG